>JANLST010000022.1:0-7893 GCA_031362505.1 Sphingomonadales bacterium | reverse complement strand
GCCGCATAGTCGTCAAGACTGAGCGGCCGCGTCTTTCCGGCACGGGCAAATGTCAGACGGGTCTGCCGGGCAATAAAGGGGTGATCCTCGATCCGGCCGATCGTATCGGCGGTGCCATCAATGATAGAAGAAACCTGATCGGGCGACACTGGCCCAAATCCAATCCCGTCAACCTCAACCAACGGCTCAAGCCAATGCATGCCCCAGCTCGAAACGCGCTCAACTTCAGCTCCCGCAGCTAAAAATACTGTCGCAACAGCGTCAGCACCGCATGCCAGCGCCAACGCGTCGTCGGAAATCCGCACCTTCATGTTGCAGCCTCAATCAGCGCAGTAAGTTTTACCGCGTCAAGACGAGCGATAACGTCCTTGCCAACCAAGGCGGCAGGTCCAACTGAACAAAGCCCAAGGCAATAGACAGCCTCAAC
This sequence comes from Sphingomonadales bacterium, assembly GCA_031362505.1. GTDB lineage: Bacteria > Pseudomonadota > Alphaproteobacteria > Sphingomonadales > Sphingomonadaceae > Aquisediminimonas. The sequence goes on along the minus strand of JANLST010000022.1, from coordinate 7,466 downwards.
TTTGACGCGCGATTGTGCCTCGGCAAGCGATACCAATGCCTCAACTCCGCGCGCCTGGCACGCTTCGGCTCGACACAGCTTGATGATAGGACGCGGCTCTGGCTCCTTGGTGAAGTCATGGTAGAAGCTGACGACGCCGTGCACCTCCGCCCGTGTGAGATTGAGCGCCTCTGCAATTTCGCGGATCGCCGCGTCGCTGACATGGCCCTGTTCTGCCTGCACGTCGTGAAGGATCGGCAACAAAGGACCTTCGCGCTCACGATGGAGGAGAATGATGTCTGAGAGTGCGCGCATTATGCCGGCACAAGTTCCTTGAGCGGGCGGCCCGTATCGGCAAGATCGGCTTTGTCGAACGCCTGGCGTCCCGTAACCAATGCCCTGCCCTGCACATAGTCCTTGATCGCATTCACGCAATCGAGTGCGATCACGCGGCCGCCCTTCAGGTAGAGAACTGAAAAACTTCGGTTTGCCGGATCTCCGCGCACAACCATATCGTCATAGCCGCTCGACAGCCCGACAGTCTGAAGCTTGAGGTCATACTGGTTCGACCAGAACCAGGGCACGGTATTATAAGGCTGCGCGTCTCCACAAATTGCCTTGGCGACAGTGTTTGCCATGTCATTCGCGTTTTGAACGGATTCGAGGCGTATCCTCGCGCCGTCTGCGAATCCGTTCACATGGGCGGCGCAATCCCCAATGGCATAAATATCCGGAAGCGACGTCCGGCAAATCTCGTCGACCAGCACACCATTGTCTCCATCGGCACCCGCTGCGATCAACGGTTCGACCGCCGGAACGATCCCTATTCCCACAATGACAAGATCGGCAGCTATTACTTCGCCGCCAGCCAACCGAACCCCTGTCGCACGGCGATCTCCCTCAATTGCATCGACCGTTACACCCAACCGCACATCGACGCCGTGCGACCGATGTTCATGCTCATAAAAACGAGACAATGGCTCACCGGCAACCCGGGCAAGAACGCGCGGCAGCGCTTCAAGCAGGACGACTTTCTTTCCGAACTTCGAGAGCACGGCAGCCGCTTCAAGCCCGATATAACCTCCACCAATTACAACTATCTGATCGGCAGTCTCCGACGCAGCTGTCATCGCGTCGGCATCGGCTCGAGTGCGCACGCCCTGGACACCAGGCAGGTCGCCGCCCGGAATAGGCAACATGCGAGGCGCGCCACCAGTCGCCCAGACCAGCGTACGGTATGAAATTGTCTCGCCGGAGTCTGTGGAAACACAATGCCCCGAGGGGTCGACTGAAACAACGCGCTTGCTGAGCAGCATATTGATCTGCCTCTCGTCCCAGAATTTGGCCGGTCGAATGAGAATCCGCTCAAACGGCTTCTCCCCGGCAAAATATTCCTTGGAAAGTGGCGGGCGTTCATACGGAATTTCAGGCTCTTCGCCGATAATGGCGATGCTGCCTTCAAACTTCTGCTGTCGCAGCATGATCGCGGCTTGGGCACCCCCATGACCGGCACCCACAATCAGCACATCGAAGTTCATTTGTGTTGGCCACCCATCCTGATCATCAGCCATTTAGGCCGACGCCTTGGGAACGCGCTATAAGGCGTGACACCGCGACGTAAAGTCGGGTTTTAAGCCAATGTGAATAGCATAAGCAAAGTTACTACTTCGGCAAAGATGATGCGGGCCTGTTCAAATGCCTGCACCGGCTGCCTAAATCTCACTGCGGCATGAAATGACATTGTATTGGTGCGCCCGGCGGGATTCGAACCCACGGCCCCCGGATTAGGAATCCGATGCTCTATCCTGCTGAGCTACGGGCGCTCCTGAATCCGGTTAGGCCGGGGGTCGCTGGGGGTCAATTGCGCTTTTCAGGTGGAATGATTGGAAACGGCAATGGCATGACCGCCACGCCGTCTTCCCGCAATGCGACTGCCTCCATAGCCGTAACTTCGCCATGTATTGTGGATTTTTCCATTTCTCCTGCATCCATTGCCCGGGCTTGATCATCAAACTTCCGTCCAACCCATTGGGAGCCTTCGAGGAGTTTCGCCTGTGCCACGGCCATGGCAGCCAACAATTCTTTTGTTTCCCGATGAGTGTGTCCGGTTGTTGCCGCCAGACGGTTATCATTCGAAGCGTTGCCCTTTTTAGGAACTCCGACGGCCATCACTGCCTTCCCAACCTTTCGGTCGCCGCAAATGGGGCAGGTCAGGAGGCCCCTTTCCTGCTGATCCGCAAAAGCCTCGGAGCTTGAAAACCAAGCCTCGAACACATGTCCAGCCGAATCACATTTAAGATCGAATACAATCATTGCAAAACCAGAGGTTCGGGAATGGTCCTTCTGTGTTGCAAAACCGGGATCCGTGCGCGGGCATCTTCGCCTCGTGCCTGGTCAATCTCGGCGAACCCAACTCCACATTCGTCGCCCATATCCAACACGACTCCGCCCCAAGGGTCGATAACAAGCGAATGACCATAGGTCGTGCGTCCATCTTCATGCACGCCGCATTGGGCAGCAGCGATAACCCAAGCCGCATTTTCTACAGCACGGGCGCGCAACAGGACGTGCCAATGCGCCCGCCCGGTTGGCACGGTAAAAGCGGCGGGAACCGAAAAAATCGTGGCGCCCGCTCCGCTCAATGCTCCATAAAGTGCGGGAAAACGAAGGTCATAGCAGATGCTCAGGCCCAGCTTTCCGGCCGGGGTATCAACAACAATCGCCTCATTGCCAGCCGTATAGGCCGAGGATTCTCGCCAACTCTCGCCACTTGGAAGATCAACATCAAACAAATGCATCTTGTCATATCGCGCACGGATGGCGCCTTGTGCGTCGATCAGGATGCTCCGGTTTACCAGCCGCCCAACCGCTCTGCCGCGCAGGGCGAGCGAACCAAGCGACACCCATAGCCCCAAATCTGCAGCTACCTGGCGTACCTTGGCCAGCACAACGTCTCCGTCTTCGTCTGCAATATGAAGACCGGCGCGTGCGCGATCACGATCAAGCAGACCAGACATTTCGGGCGTAAATACGATTCCGGCACCACCGATTGCCGCTTCCTTGATCGCTTTGACCAGAAAAGCTGCATTTGCGTGCGGTTCAATCCCGCTCCGCATCTGGACCAGCGCGACGCGCATCAGGCAGACGAGCGCCCCAGCAATGGATCGAGTCCGCCACCCGCGTCCAGCGCCGCAAGTTCATCTGATCCGCCGATATGCTGCCCATCGATGAAAATTTGCGGCACCGTCGTTCCACCGTTCGAACGATCGATCATTGTCCGTCGAAGCGCGGCGTCCATGCTCACATCGATCTCGGAAAAGTCAGCCCCTTTCGATGTCAGCAGGGCTTTGGCGCGCGAGCAAAATGGACAAAAGAACTTGGTATAGATCTCGATCTCAGCCATCAGCGCCTCCGAAGTCTGAAATGGGTTGACGCAACCAATAAGTCAATCTGCACCCTTCTCAAACAACACCCGTGCCCAGCAAAGCACGATCACTTTCGAAGCGCCAGACCGCTTCAGGGTCTTGGCACAGGCATTGGCGGTCGCCCCACTTGTGTAAACATCATCGATAAGGAAAACTGTTTTTCCTTGCAGTCGAGACCGAGTGGCCGGGGCAATTGAAAACGCACCCCTCACGGCCTTGCCCCGCTCTTTGGCGCTGTATCCGCGCAACAACGGTGTCGAGCGGTCCCTCCTCAAGGTATCGATTTCAAGAGGCAGACCATTTGCCTTGGCTAGATGGCCCGCGACAAGCGCGGACTGGTTAAAGCCGCGCTGAAGAATCCTCCAGCGGTGAAGTGGAACCGGAACCACGATTCCGGGCTCGGCAGGCAACCGACGAGCCATTAATTTTGCAATCAACTTCGCAAGGCCTATGCGTCGACCGTGTTTCAACTTTAGCGCTATATTTCTCGCGACTTCTCCATAAACGACAGATGCATAGGCGCCATTATGATCGGGCGGGCTTTGCAGGCACTGCGCACAGATGGCATGAGCATTGGGCGTACCGCAGAGTTCGCAACCCGATCCGGTAAGGAAACTGAGCGATTCCCAGCAATTCAAACATAGCTCGAGATCATCGCCTACAATCCGGCCACAGCCCGCGCACCTTGGGGGAAGCGCGAATCCTGCTATACTCCTAAGAACATTGATCATGACACGTCTTGTCGCCTCACCTCCTTCATTGCACAAGGCATAGTGATGCTCCCTTTAGAAATCTTCGACCGCGGCGCACGACGCCTGAAACGCAATCGCATGCTTCGTTACGGGCACGATGATCGATGGATCATCGATCGCATGGCGCACGACCTGCTGGAACGTATTGACGCCGTCCGGCGCCAGTTTCGGCGTGCCCTGGTTCTTGGTTGTGACTTTCACACCATCCGCCCCGTGCTTGAAGGTCGAGGAATTTCATGTGTCTTGACAGATACCTGCCCAGAAATTGCAGCAACATTTGATGGCGTTGCATGCGATGAGGATCGACTGGCGCTTGCAAACGGCAGCTTTGATCTTGTTATCGCAATTGGCACGCTCGACACGGTTACAGATCTTCCAGGCGCCTTTGCCCTCATCCACCGTGTTCTCGAAGATGGCGGTTTGTTTCTGGGCGCTATGATGGGCGCTGGCAGTTTGCCCGCTCTGCGATCGAGTCTGCAGGATCGGCACGATGATCATGAGATCGTGATGCGCTTTCACCCTCAAATCGATGTTCGCGGTGCCGGCGATCTGTTGGCCAGAGCCGGATTTCAACTCCCGGTTGCTGAGTCGGAGACAGTTTCGGTGCAATACCGCACCTTTCGAAAATTGATCGACGATCTGAGAGCGAATGGATTGACCAATGTGCTTTCCGACAGACGGCTGCTTACAAAATCAAAGGTCATGGAAATTGAAGGGCCAGTGCTCGAAAAATTCTCGATTATTACAATGACCGGTTGGGCACACGCGGCTCGATAAGTTTTTCGAGCATGGCAATCAGTGGTGCATCGGCTGGCGGCATGGCCAAATGATGTAACAAACCGGGCTGTAACCATTGAACCGCCGGTGAATCATGGGCAAAAATCGTGCCGCTCCATTCCCGGCAAATGTATAACAGGAGCAAAAGCTGCGCCTCTTCAAGCGGTTCACACGCGAAACATGAGCCTTGAAGATGTTTGGCGTTGACGATTATGCCCAGTTCTTCGTTCAACTCGCGCGTCAGGGCCGTTTGGGGGGTTTCACCACTCTCGACTTTCCCGCCCGGAAACTCCCAAAGTCCTGGCATTGCCTTGCCATCAGGACGCTGTTGAACAAACACCCGTCCAGCATCATCAATCAAGGCCGCAGCAACGACAAGAAGCAGATTGTTCGACACTTGGTGTCCCCCGGTCTTAGCAATTTCTTAATATACGGGACCCTAACCTGAAGTCCCCGACCAGGGAACAGAAGACCGGGAACGAAACATGGGAAAAATCTTGCGCGCGTTGGTGCGCGACTGCAAAGGTGCATCGGCTGTTGAATACGGCATTATTGTATCGTTGATTGTTATTGCAATGTTTGCGTCCCTTCAAGGCGTCGCGACGAAAACGATACTGATGTGGAACAATGTCGCGGATACGGTCAGCAAGTCGTGATGGGTTTCCTGGGGTAGTCGCAGCGCCTGCGACATCGCGCCCTGCTATGTATCGCCACTTCCTGACTTCGATGGCGCTTGAATCACACTAAAACTTTGATTTCCATTTGCCTGTTGACGCGTGCCAAGAAAAGCTTGGACTGCTTGCTCAGATTCAAATGTCGCATCATTTTTTCAAGCCTTGTTTTCATACCGTCAAGATATTGAAATCCAGGATTTATGATGAAAATCGAAATCCGTCTGCCGCAGCTTCGTCTGCGTCGTTTCACCCTCAATCTTGAAATATCGGAGACCAAAGTGTCTTTCGTTCGCAAATTTACTAAGGAATCGAAGGGTGCGACTGCCATTGAATATGGCCTGATAACGGCCCCGATCGCGGTCGAAGCCTTTTCAGTACTGAGCACATTCGGCAGCGAACTCTCGACGACAGTCAACAATGTCAGCACGAACATGAAGGCTAGCTGAGCTCAATCTGCTGACCGATGAGAAAGTATGGGGCGATGCAGTAAAAGCTGCATCGCCCCATTTTCATTGTTGGCAGCCCGAGCCGCAAGGCCAAACAGTGCAAGTCGACGCCGCGTTAAACAATTGGAAACTTCTTCTGCCTATCAGCAATGAAGTTGTTTCGGGAAAGCCCCAAAACAACCGGGTAGTTGAAAACTGAAACTTAGGAGACCATTATGTCTTTCATTCGTAAATTCGTTAAGAACTCGAAGGGCGCGACCGCCATTGAATATGGCCTGATTGCTGCGCTGATTGCTGTTGCCGCTGTTTCGGCGATGAGCACGCTCGGTGGCAAGCTGTCCACGACGTTCAACAACGTCAGCTCCAACTTGAAGTAATTTATGGCTTGCTCGTCAAGCCATTCAAAGAAGGGCGGCGATACTTCGGTTTCGCCGCCCTTTCTTTTTGCATCCGAAATTCGTGAAAGCCTCAACCTGAAACGATAATTTTGACTTTCTGCCCAGGCTTCAGGTCAGTTTCTCCGATCAGTGCATTCAAAACCTTGAACCGTTCGACCCTATTGTCACCGTAGGCCATGCCAGCGGCCAAGTCGGCAATGGTATCACCGCGCTTTACAGTCACTATTTTTACTTTTTTTGGCTTGATCGCAGCGGCCTCCCCATCACTCAGGCGCCGAAAACTCTCAAACATTGTATCGAAGGCACCCTTTGTGCCAACGGGTGTTATCGCGACGAAATGGAAGGCGGAATTGCTGGACAATTCATAGGCATAAACAGTGACAACCACCGGCCCGGATTGCGTGTTCGCATTCGCGGAGGCGTAAGCGCCATTAATGCCACCAAATTGGCGAGAGACCACACTTCCATAATCAAGAGCTGTTTGCCCCCCAACCGCTCGAAAAACGGCATCCACATAGGTTCTCAAATCTCCGTTATAGGCCGCACTTGTAAACTGGGCCTGTCCCGATGCGCTCGATATCACGACTGCTTGTGGCGTGTTGACCATTGCGAATCCGGCGGGCGCGATAAACGCTAGCTTCAAGTCCGGGTGCTTGAATGAACGCCCATCGACGATCCCTTGATGCGGGTCATCGTCATAGAGGACGCCATCGATCGCGGAGAGAAAAGCGTCGCGATTTCGAGCCTTGCCGCTCGCGGGTGTTGCAAGCGCTTTTTGTGCGGCGCGCGTTACACGGCTCGCCGGATCAGGGTGCGTGCTCGCCCATTCGGGCAACTCCTTGTCGCCCTTGCCAAGAAGCCTTGCATCAAGAGAGGTTTGCGCCGCAAGCGATGCCAATATCGTCGACGAGGCCATTGGATCATATCCGGCCTTTCCCAAATAGGAGACACCCAGATCGTCCGCTTGGTACTCTTGCGACCGAGAATATTTCAGAACGTATCCTTGTGCGATTGA
>JANLST010000088.1:0-2599 GCA_031362505.1 Sphingomonadales bacterium | reverse complement strand
GCGCAAGGCGCTTCCACCGCTTACAATCAGGCTCTAAGGGCAAGGCATGTTTGTGAGCCTTTGCCGATGCTGACCCTGACACCCACACTGGCGGTGATGATAGGCGCCGTGATGGCGCTGTGGTTGGGACTTGCGGCATGGGCTGTCTGGACTGGCCTCAAATTACGAAAAAGAGCCGAGTTTTCGACAAGTCAGGCTGATCGTCTTGCTTCGTTACTGGAATCGGCTCCTGCCCTGCCGCTCATGGTCCGCAACGACGGCCGAATCGAAGCACCCGACCGTTTGGCCGATTGGCTCGGATTGCCGAAGGTGCCCAATTTCGTTTCGGATCTTGCAGGGCACAATTGCGGGTTGTCCGACGATGATGCTGCTGCGCTGGTGCGGGATGTTTCGGCGGTCCAAAAGACTGGCCGGAATTTCACGCGTGCGATCCGTGCCCAAGGATCTTCGCGGACTCTTCTCATTCGCGGTGCGCCGGCAGCCATGCGGCTTGGCAACACGGGAGCCGTCATTCTCTGGTGGTTCGACGCTACAGAAAGCCAGGCCGAAATAGGACGCCTCGGTGAAGAGTCTGCAAGGCTCAAGCTCGCCTATGATCGCCTGTCCGGTTTGATTGAGGCTGCACCCATGCCAATGTGGCATCGAGGGCCAGATTTGAGGATCGCCCTTGTCAACAATGCTTATGTGCGCGCTGTCGAAGCGGAATCGGCGGCCGACGTGATCGCTCGCGGCGTTGAACTGGTCGATACCGGAACCGACGCCAGCCCGCTTGCTGCGCCTCAGGAAGCACGAGAGTCCAATCTTCCGGTGAGCAGGGTCATTCCCATCACAATTGCCGGAGACCGCCGCGCTGCGCGGATCGTGGATGTGCCCCTTGGGGAAGTCGGCGTAGCGGGATACGCAATGGATGTGGAGGAGGTCGAGCGGGCAAATTCAGCCTTTCGGCGCTTCGTCGCATCTCAGCGTGACACGCTAGACCGATTGTCAGCCGGTGTGGCGCAGTTTGGTTCCGACCGCTCTCTTTTATTCTGCAATCAGCCTTTCATGCGGCAATTTGCGCTAAAGCCTGAATGGGTGGCGGAAAGGCCTGATCTTGACAGACTTCTGGACCGCATGCGCGAAGCAAACAGAATCCCGGAAACTCGCGATTTTCCGGGATGGAAGACTGAACGAAGAGAATGGTTCACCGCGACCGATGGCGCACAAGAGGAAAACTGGCTGTTGCCAGACGGCGCGCATTTAAGGGTCGTGGCGCAGCCTCTTCCGGATGGAGGTTTGTTGGCAATCTTTGAAGATCGCACCGAACAAGCCCAATTGGCAAGTGCGCGCGACACGCTCCTTCGCGTCCGAACGGCTACGTTCGACAATATGTTCGAGGCTGTCGGTGTGTTCGAATCGGATGGCCGGCTTCATCTCTGGAACAATCGCTTCCGTCAGGTCTGGGATTTTGAAGAGGAGTTTCTTGTCAGTCACCCACATATCGATGCGCTCGCAGAGCTGGCTGCCTCCAAATTGATCGATCCATCGCGCGGGTCCTTGATTCGTGAAATGGTGCGTTCGGCGACACTGGAACGGCAACAGCGGAGCGGGCGTCTCGCCCTGAAGAACGGCAGGCATTTTGAGTTTGCGGCCGTGCCATTGCCCGACGGGAACGCCCTTTTCACGATGCTCGACATTTCGGATAGTCGACGCGTCGAAAGCGTATTGCGCGAACGGGCCGATGCACTGGAAGAGGCGAACAAGGTAAAGGCCACATTTGTTGCCAATATGAGTTACGAACTGCGGACCCCATTGACCTCGATCAGCGGCTTTGCGGAAATGTTGCAGCAGGGCTTTGGAGGGTCACTGGAAACACAGGGCAAGGAATATGTCTCGGCCATACTCGAATCAGCGGAACGGCTCGGCGGCCTTGTCGATCGTGTCCTCGATCTGACGCAAAGCGATGCCGGGCAACTTCCGTTGGAACGCAAGCCGGTCGAACTCGAAGTGCTGCTCCACAACGCAGCGCGCGACAATCGTCCGGCTGCGACGGGCAAGAAGATCGATTTCGCAGTCGAAATCAATCCGATGGTGGGTGTCGTTAGCGGTGATGCACGACGCTTGCGTGAAGTGGTCGATCACCTGCTTGAAAATAGCCTTGCCTATACCCCTGGCGGCGGGCGTATATTGTTGCATGCCGAAGGCGATGCCGATCGTGCCATTATTATCGTTTCCGACAATGGTCCCGGCATGGATATGGCACAGCAGACCGTCGCGCTCGACCGGTTCAGCCGCGTAGCCGAGGCACGAAATGGTGATTCTGCCTTGGGGCTTGGCCTCCCGCTCGCGAAGCAATTCGTCGAAGCGCATGGCGGCAGCCTGTCGCTTGTGTCCGAACCGGGACAGGGAACATTAGTGCGGATCGAATTGCCGCGATGATCCTGTCGAATGCCGAAGCGACCGATGCCGCAGGGCGCCTTTTGGCCCCGCTGTTGCAACCGGGTGATGTGATCGCCTTGTCGGGAGATCTGGGAGCCGGCAAGACATCGTTTGCACGCGGCATTCTTGCCGGTCTTGGCTTCGAAGGGGAGGTGGCAAGCCCGAGTTTTGCGCTCGTCAT
>JANLST010000059.1:0-2623 GCA_031362505.1 Sphingomonadales bacterium | reverse complement strand
GGCGGCGTCGGCATGGCGGCGGTAAAGCTCGCAAAGCATATGGGTGCGTTCGTGATCGGCACTGGTTCAAGCGATGCCAAGCGCGCGGCCATATTGGAAGCCGGTGCAGACCATGCGCTCGACCCGGCTGCCGCGGATCTGTCCGATCAGGTCAAGTCCCTGACCAATGGCAAAGGTGCCGATGTGGTGTTTGATCCCGTTGGTGGAGATCTTTCGATCAAGGCCACGCGCGCAATCGGATGGGGCGGGCGGTTTCTGATCGTTGGCTTCGCGAGCGGCACCATCCCATCCTTTCCGGCCAACCACGCAATGATAAAGGGCTATAGCCTGCTCGGTCTGCGCGCAGGCGAGTCTGGCCGGCGCGATCCAGCACTTGGCGAACGCAATCGTGCCGCTCTCGCTGAACTTGCACGTCAGGGTATCATGCGCCCACACATTTCGCGGCGATTTGCGCTCGATGAGACCGCCGATGCATTGCGCGCGCTTGAGGATCGCACTGTGATCGGACGCGCGATTATTGTCATGTCATGAGATCCTTCAGCCAGTTCGCGGCCGTCGACTGGTCAGGAGCCATCGGTCCAAGACAAAAGCGTATCGCAATTGCCATTTGCGGTCCGGGCAGCACCGCACCGACTCTGGTTCGTCCCGATCATGTCTGGTCGCGTCTTGATGTTCTGAATTGGCTAAAGCGCGACATGCCTCGCGATACGCTTGTCGGGTTTGACCTGTCTCCCGGTCTGCCCTTTGTCGATGCGGGTTCCTTTTTCCCTGGCTGGGACAAAAGCCCAATCGATGCGCGATCACTTTGGGCGCTGGTGGACGATCTGTGCGCAGGGGATCCGAACCTCGCAGCGACAGGATTTGTCGACCATCCGGACGCAAGCCGATATTTCCGACGACATGGGGGCCGAACGGGGGATCGGTTCGGAATTGGCCAAGGGCGCTTCCGAATGGTCGAACACCGACAACGTGCGTGCAGCTTGGCACCCTATAGTTGCTTCAATCTCGTTGGCGCAGCGCAAGTTGGAAAATCGAGCCTCACCGCGATGCGGATGATGCACCGGTTGGGGAGGGAAATCCCGATATGGCCATTCGACCCTGTTCCAGAGACAGGGTCGGTGATCGTTGAAATCTACACGAGCCTCGCGGCTCGCACGGCAGGCATCCGCAAGGGATTGAGCAAATTGCGAGACGCTCATGCACTCGATGCGGCACTCATGGGGGTGGGTAGCGAACCGCACATACCGTTGCGGCACTATACAGATCATGCAACCGATGCGATCCTGACATCAGCCTGGCTCCGCACTGTGGCGCATGAAGAGCGTCTCTGGGCACCCGAGGGCTTGGCGAATGTTGCTTCAACCGAGGGTTGGACCTTTGGCGTAACCTGATAGTCTATGTGCGAAGGATCCTTGGCCATTTCAAATCCCCCTCCCCTTTTCGGCTGTATCGAAGCTGGCGGTACCAAGTTTGTCTTGGGGATCGCAACCGCATCGGGCGGCATCGAGGCGCTGCAACGAATCGACACGACGACGCCCGATAAGACAATCAGCGCCGCGCTCGAGTGGATGCGCAGCGAAAGCAGCAAGGTCGGCGGGCTAACGGCGATCGGTATTGCCAGTTTTGGCCCTATTTCGCTCGACCATGCGTCTTCAGACTACGGGTTCATTACCCATACGACCAAATCAGGCTGGTCTCATACAAGCTTTGCCCCGGTCTTTGCAGATGCCTTTGGCGTTCCTGTCGGATTCAATACGGACGTCAATGGCGCCGCGCTTGCCGAACATCGCTGGGGCGCTGCGAAGGGCACAGTGTTAAGCGTCTATGTCACAATCGGGACCGGTATCGGTGGCGGAGCGATAGTGGATGGTCACATACTCCAAGGATTGAGCCATCCGGAAATGGGCCATATTCGTCTGCCTCGTCATCCGCTTGATGCCGAGTTTCAAGGCGTATGCCCCTTCCACGGCGATTGCCTTGAAGGCTTGGCGAGTGGGCCAGCGATAAAGGCGCGCTGGGGATGCAGCCTCTCCGAACTACCGGACACACACCCCGCGCATGAAATCATTGCCTGGTATCTCGCGCAATTGGTCTTCACGTTGCAGGCAATCATGGAGCCCGCACGCATTGTTCTTGGAGGAGGCGTCATGGCGACACCAGGCCTGATCAATCGCATCAGGCGCGAGGCTGAACGCCTTGGCAAAAGCTATTTTCAGGGCCGGGCAAAGGAGATAATCGTGCTCCCCGCTTTAGGAGACAAGGCCGGTCTCTTGGGCGCACTGGCATTGGCACAGGATGCACTCGAAAAACGATAATCAGGGCTTGCCGAGACCGAAATGTCGCTGCACAATTCCGGTTCAATGTTTGGAGGGGCAGCCATGAAACCTGTATTCGCAAGCGCGCTTGTATTGGCCACCGCATTATTGCTGGGCGCCTGTGGGAAGCAGGGCGGTATCGGTGGCAGCAAAAAGAGCGATGCCGAGGTCAAGGAAACTGCATTTCCCGAGCAGGTTTATTGGGGAGACACCCATCTTCACACGTCCAATTCGTCGGACGCGTTCAGTTTCGGCGTCCGGCTGGGGCCGGAAGAGGCCCTCAGATTTGCGATGGGCGAGGAAGTAAC
>JANLST010000043.1:0-1642 GCA_031362505.1 Sphingomonadales bacterium | reverse complement strand
CCCCGATGCCCTCCCTGCCGGCGCGCATATCCAGACGGCCGAGCGGATCAAATGGATGGAAACGGTACACACCCTGCCGGCGTTCGAGCGCTTTCCAAGCCCGTAAGTCTACTCGCTGCCTGTAACTTTTCTAGGCCTCGGGACGAACCGGGTTCCTGAGCAATGGCTGCGGAGAGTTTTGGATGCAGGCCCTTTTGAAGATCATTACCGCACTTGCCCTGATGGTTGGAGGCGCAATGGCCGCCCCGGTGGGCGCGTCGGAAATTGCAACAGGCGCGAAAGTCCCGGCTGGCTTCAAGGCGGTCGACGCGATGGGTCGCGTCCGCACCTGGGCCAGCATCACAGGCAAGAAGGGCACTGTTCTTGTGCTTTTTCGTTCTGCCAAATGGTGCCCTTTCTGCCAGGCCCAGCTCAAGAGCCTGAAGGACGTGCAGGCTTCTCTGTCGCAGCGCGGATATGGCCTTGCAGCGCTTAGCTATGATCCGCCTGATGTTCTGGCAGGTTTCGCGGCCAAGACCGGGATTGGCTATACGCTCTTGTCAGACGAGAAATCGGCGATGATCGATGCGTTCGGCTTGCGCGATCCGGCCTATGCGGCGGGAAGCTATGCCTATGGCGTTCCGAAGGCCTCGATCCTGCTCGTCGATTCAAAGGGCTTGGTGCGCTGGAAATCTGTTGCAACCGATTACAAGATCCGCGCGGACAATGCGACGATCCTCAAGGCAGTTGACGCCCTTCGATAGCACAGCAAATATAGGGGATGACCGCACGTAACGCCCCGCTGTTTCTGGCCGTCCTTGTCTCGTTCGGGGCTGTGGGGCTCGGCATCTTGCTGGGAAGCGACATCATCGATCAGGCGCACGTGGCCGCACGCTGGACGGCGCGGGCCGGGTTTCCGATCTTCATCCTGACCTACAGCGCGTCATCTCTGGCAAGGCTCTGGCCCAACGACACGACCAAAGCCATGCTACGTCATCGCCGCCAGTGGGGGCTGGGTTTTGCCTTCGCGCATACCGTCCATCTCGTAGCGCTGGTCACGTTCCTGAAGGTTTCGGGGGAACCGCCTAAACTTCTGACGCTTGTCGGCGGCGGAGCGGCCTATGTCCTGCTCTATGCGATGGCTGTCACGTCGAATGATGCGGCGATGCGTGCCCTGGGCGTGTGGTGGAAACGTTTGCATCGTTTCGGGATCCACTGGCTGTGGTTCGTCTTTACGTTCACCTATTTCGGACGGATCTTCGATCCCGGACGGATGATGCAGGGGCTGGTTTTGTTTCCGATTTGCCTCGCCGCCCTCGGCCTCAGGCTTTGGGCCTGGGCAAAGGTGCGGCGAAAACTGGTTTCGGCTTAGCGCGATCCGGTCTTGCGGACAGCGCCCTTGTGCGCGCCCATGCCATTGGGATTACGACGCGGGCGGAAAGAACGATGTGTCCGTTCCCCTTCGGCGCGTTCGCCATGTTGCGGACGTTCGCCATGCGGGCGGTCGCCGCGTGGACGATCACGACCGCCACTCGGGCGCTCGCTGGCCGGCTTGTTGACCGGTTTGGGCAGTTTGGCCCTCAACTCGTCGAAATTGGCCGGAAGCGGAACGGGATTCAGTTTCACGCCAGTGAGGCGTTCGATCTGGCGCAGCCAGCCCTTT
>JANLST010000042.1:0-11613 GCA_031362505.1 Sphingomonadales bacterium | reverse complement strand
TCCGGTGATTGATGCGGGAAACAGGAGCTTCCAGATCACCGGATTTCTTAAGTGCCATCATAAAGACTGAGCGGCTTCGGATTGGCCAGCCAGGCGACGATGAGGTAGGCTACAAACAGTGCGCCTGAGCCAATGATGGTGCCGAGCACAATTCCGACGCGAACCCAAAGAACATCGAAACCGGTGTAGTCGGCGATCCCTGAACAAACGCCCAGCCATTTGGAGTTCCGTTTGTCGAGATAGAATTTGGTGCGGCTTCCGGACATTGTCTTATCCTCCTTCAAAAAATGTGATCAGTTCCGATGATCGATGCGCGAAGCGGGGGCTCCAAGATCACCGGATTTCCAGTTGGGGTTGTCGGCGGTCAGGATGCGTTCGACAGTATGGACACGTTCATCAAGACGCCGCGCCATATCATGCAGTTCGTCGAGAAGATTCTCGTCTTCACGGGTTAGCGAGGCGGTGCTCTTCCATTTTGTGATGTAGTGAAAAATGAGCCACGGCAACCCGATGAAAAGCATCCCAACGATGGGAACAGCAAGAAATTCGTCTCCCATCGTTTTAATCCTTCTTCGCGACGCTGGCCTTCAGCGCTTCAAGCGCTGCATCGACCTTTTCGGATGATTTGAGCTCATTGATTTCTTCCTCGAGGCTCTTGGGCTCCTGGCCCATGTAAAGCGCATCGGCGCGACCTTCGGCGAAATCGACCCGGCGCTCGAGGACGTCGAAGCGTGAAAAGGCTTCCTCGACTTTCGCGCCGGCATAGGCTTCACGAACCTTGATACGGTTGTGTGCGGATTCGAGCCTGGTCATGATCGCATTCTGGCGGGTGCGCGCTTCGCGCAGTTTGGCCTGCAATTTTGCAATATCGCCTTCCGAAGATTTTAGCGCTTCGTCCAGCGCACCGATCTCGGTCTGGAGCTGTTCGGTCATGTCGGTTGCCTTCTGGCGTTCGACGAGAGCGGCCTTGGCAAGATCTTCGCGATCCTTGGAAAGGGCCAGTTCAGCCTTCTCGGTCCAGCTTTCTTCGAGCTTTTCGAGCTTGGTGATGTGGCGGCGCATTTCCTTCTGGTCAGCGATGTTTCGCGCTGCAGTAGCGCGGACTTCGATCAGCGTTTCTTCCATTTCAAGGATGATCATGCGGATCATCTTGGCGGGGTCTTCAGCCTTATCAAGAAGGTCGGTGACGTTCGCGGCGATGATGTCGCGTGTGCGTGAAAAAATTCCCATTGGGGTAACTCCTGGACTGAAACGCTTGGTGGAAGGGCGGTTGTAATAGCTCGGCCGTGTGGCCGGGAGAGTAAGGGCGCTCTCCCGGCCGGGGCTTTCCTGCCTTGGGGGGCTGGCAGGGATCAGTTGGGTCATGCCAGCGGCATAACGATTGAAGTTGACGCCTGTGGCGCGGCGCTGGCGGGGCCAACGGCACCGATCAGGCAGGTCGCGGCGAACAGGATGCTGAAGGTGACGGCCGTCAAGCTGCCGAAGGCGGCGGTGACGCTGTCGCGAAGATTAAAACCATTGTACGTATTCATCTTGGTTCTCCCTGAACTTAGGTATTGATCCAACCGATCGGGGGGTGACCGGCTTGCCAACTCCTAAGCATGAGCCGTGCCAGTTTTGAATATTTCCCAGTTTTCCGAGATATTCTCTCTAAGTTGAGCGCCTCAGAAAAAATTATTGTTGCTATAAATTGGGATAATATCCTAAGTATTGGGTATGGAACGTACCAACCAGTTCGTCGGCGAATCCAGCGCCTTTCTCGATAGCGTCGAACGTGCGAGCCGGGCCGCAGCGCTCAATCGCCCTGTGCTGGTCATTGGCGAACGCGGGACTGGCAAAGAACTCGTCGCAGAACGCCTTCATCGGTTAAGTCCCAGATGGGATGGACCGTTCATTACGATGAATTGCGCTGCCTTGACTGAAACGCTGATTGAAGCCGAACTGTTTGGGCACGAAGCTGGAGCGTTTACAGGCGCAACCAAAGCGAGGGAGGGCCGATTTGAGGAAGCCGATGGGGGAACATTGTTCCTTGATGAATTGGCGATGCTATCCGCCGCTGCTCAGGAAAGGCTGCTTCGTGCGGTTGAATATGGCGAAGTGACGCGCATCGGGTCGAACCGCCCCATTCGAGTAGATGTGAGGATCGTTGCCGCCACAAATGAACATTTGCCGGCATTGGTTGAAAAAGGCCGGTTTCGTGCTGACCTGCTTGATCGCCTCGCCTTCGAGGTTGTGACCTTACCGCCGTTGCGGGTTCGTGATGGGGATATCAAAGTGCTTGCCGATCATTTTGGCCGCCGGATGGCCTCGGAAATGGAATGGCCCAGCTGGCCGGGATTTTCCGCGGATGCCGAAGCGCAACTTGTCACTTATGACTGGCCCGGCAATGTGCGTGAACTGCGAAATGTTATCGAACGTGCCGTGTATCGGTGGATCGATACCGACAGGCAGGTCGATACAATCGAATTTGATCCGTTCGCTTCTCCTTGGCGACCGGCGTCGCAGTCATACCACCTTGTTGAAAAGGAGGGTGCGAAAGTCGCTTCAATATCCGAGCCTGCCGCTCCGGCGACTCATCAGCCGGGCCTCGAGGTTGCCGACCTTCGAAAAGCTGTTCTGGACCATGAGCGACAGATTCTCGAGGCGGCGTTGGCCAAGCACCGTCACAACCAGCGGGCAACAGCAAAATCACTGAACCTGAGCTATGACCAATTGCGCCATTGCTTGAAGCGACACGACCTATTGAGTTGAGGGGCTGTCATCCTCGCCGAGGCCATGTCGGATCAGCATCGGCACATTGGCAGCCGCGAAAAGGATGGTGAGGATCGTCACGCCCCAAACCTTGATTGTCAACCAGGCATCAAATTCGACGCTGGCGCGCAAAATCTCGTTGGTCACTGCCATGGCTGCAAAATACCAGGCCCAGTTTCGCGAAAGCAACAGCCAGCCCTTGTCACTAAGTCCGTCATATCCGTGTTCGAGGACATATTTGAGCAAAGCCCGGCCTCTCAATAATCCGGCGAAAAGCATCGCTGACAAGATGCTGTAGATGATGGTTGGCTTGATCTGAATGAATTTGGGATCGTGCAAATACAGCGTCAGACTCCCAAAAACGAGGACGAGAATGGCCGACATCCACATCATCGGTGAAATGCGGCCAAGCTTCCACTTGGCAATCACGACAGCGGCGGAAATTGCGACCATGAAGATCGCAGTGCCGCCGAGAACGCCGAGAATTTTGTATCCACCGAAAAACAACACGAGCGGCCCATAATCGAGGGCAGCAGGCAGCCAGCGAGGGGGAGTTTTTTGGGGTACGACGCTCATGCGTCCGCTCCTGCGATGACGCGCGCCATTTCGTTGGCATCGAACGGACGAAGATCGTCCAGCGTTTCGCCCACGCCCACGGCATGGATCGGCAAGCCGAATTTTTCTGCGGCTGCGACAAGCACCCCTCCACGCGCGGTGCCATCGAGTTTCGTCATCACCAATCCAGTCACACCAGCCACTTCCTTGAATATCTCTATCTGGTTCAACGTATTCTGCCCTGTTGTCGCATCGAGTACCAGCACAACGTCATGGGGTGAGGCTGGATTGATTCGTCCCAGAACGCGGCGAATTTTAGCCAATTCGTCCATAAGTTCTCGCTTGTTCTGAAGCCTGCCAGCGGTGTCGACAATCAACACATCGATCCCGGTGGCAGTTGCCTGTTTGACGGCATCAAACACAATTCCAGCAGCATCTCCGCCTTCGGGGCCGCTAATAATCGGGACTCCGAGCCTTTCTGCCCAGACCTTCAGCTGGCCAATCGCCGCAGCACGGAACGTGTCGCCCGCTGCCAGCATCACACCATAATCCTGCTCCAGGAAAAGATGCGCGAGCTTGGCAATCGTCGTCGTCTTGCCAGAACCGTTGACGCCAATAACGAGAATGACCTGCGGCCGCGGAAAGGCCACAATGTCGATCGGCTTGGCAACTGGAGCAAGTACAGTCGCAATTTCCTGGGCCAGAACCTCACGAACACCGGCGTCATCGATCCCTCGATCAAAGCGGCTGTCAGCGAGGCGCGCACGCACAGAAGCCGCGGTTACCGGACCAAGGTCCGAAGCGATCAATGCTTCCTCAATGTCGTCGAGCGTTTCAGCATCGAACTTTGATTTCGTAACGAGCCCAGTCAAGTTTTCGGTCAGCCGTTCGGAGGTCTTCCTGAAGCCGCCGAGAAGCTTCTTGTGCCAGGGTGTGTCGTTCACAAGGCAATGCCCGTCAGCGCGTGGCCATCCGAGCCTGTGATGAGTGTATTGATCATTGTTCCCCGCATATCGCCGCCTGTAAGGCTTTGTTCAAGGGCAACGCTGGCAAAATTGGGAGCATGGCCATGCTGGCCGTCAAGTTCGACAAGCACGCGCTGTTGCGTGCCGATCAGCGAATTGAGCCAATCTGCCTTTCGCGTTGCAGCGGCCAAGCGCAGTTGTTCGGCACGATCCTTCACGAGCACTCGGTCAAGCTGCGGCATGCGTGCTGCGGGCGTGCCGGGGCGCGGCGAAAAAGGAAAGACATGGGCAAACACGACGTCACAATCAACGAGCAGCTTGAGGGTGTTTTCAAACATGCCCGCATCCTCGGTGGGGAATCCTGCGATGATGTCTGCACCGATTGCAATATCAGGCCGAAGTTTCTTGAGGCGTGCGACTAAAGCAACCGAATCGGCACGCGTGTGTCTGCGTTTCATCCGCTTCAGGATCATGTCGTCGCCCGATTGGAGCGATAGATGAACATGCGGCATGAGGCGAGGTTCACCGGTAATGATGTCGGCAAGCCGCGCATCGATTTCTATCGAATCGAGAGATGAAAGCCTGAGACGGGGTAAACCGGGCACATATTTCAAAATGCGCTCCACCAAGCCGGCGAGCGTCGGATTGCCGGGGAGATCAGGCCCATAGCTGGTCAGATCAACGCCTGTCAGGACCACTTCCTGTTGTCCGCGATCGACCGCAGCTTGAATTGCATCAATCACCGCACCAGCAGGAATCGAGCGACTAATACCGCGACCAAAAGGAATGATGCAAAATGTGCACCGATGATCGCAGCCGTTCTGGACTTCGATAAATGCCCGGGCATGATCGGCTCCTGAAACAGCAGGCGCAATCAGATCGCCGCGCTTTTCGCGATTGCCGAGCAGGGCAGTGACCTCGGGCATAGCGGCAAAAGTGGATCGGCTTGTTTCGGCTGCGCATCCCGTTACCACGATCCGTGCACCTGGGCGCCGCTTGGCCGCACGGCGGATCGCCTGCCGTGCCTGCCGTTCGGCCTCGCCGGTCACAGCGCAGGAATTGATGACAATCAGGTCATCCTCACCCTCCATTCGCGCACGAATGGCTTCGCCTTCGGCGAGGTTCAACCGACACCCGAAACTGATGACCTCAACGCTCAACCGAAATGGTCCCAATCGGCCTCGCCGCTGAAGACATGGGTCGCGGGGCCCTTCATCTGGATAGTGCCGCCATCTTGCCAGGCAATCTCCAGATCTCCGCCTGGAAGGGAAACCCGCACCGGCGAACGGACGAGGCCCGCGCGGATTGCTGCCACGGCCGTCGCGCACGCGCCGGTGCCGCAGGCGCGGGTCAGTCCCACGCCGCGTTCCCAAACACGCAACTTGAGATGATCCTTGCCGAACACATGCGCGACGTTGACGTTGATGCGTTCCGGAAAAAGCGGATCATGTTCGATATTTGGCCCGAGCGTTTCCAGTGCGACGGCATCGCAATCGGGCACAAAGAAGATAACATGTGGATTGCCCACATTGACGGCGGCAGGTCGGGCCAACACATCCCAGCTTACGGGCATGTCTCGCGTATCCATTGGCATTGCGAGCGGAATCAACTCCCACTCAAATGCGGGAGGGTTCAACGTCACGGTGGCGCTGGCATCGCCCGGCTCGGTGTGGAGAATACCGCCGAGTGTCTCGATATCGGCTGGGCCGTCCATGAGCAGTGCTATACAACGCGTCGCATTGCCACAGGCTTCAACTTCGCCGCCATCAGCGTTGAAAATACGCATTTTCGCATCTGCGATCTTGGAGGGTTCCAGCAGGATCAACTGATCGCACCCGATGCCGGTTCGTCGATCCCCTATCGCATGAGCACGTGCGGCGGTCATTTCCAACGGCATCTCGCGTGCATCTATCACGACAAAATCGTTGCCAAGCCCGTGCATCTTGTGGAACAGCATTTTCATAGCGCGGAGCGTTTAGCGCAGTCGAAGCGAAAGTGCGAACGCCGAAAATTCAGGCTGATTTGCGCAGGTCGTCTTCGATCGCGTCGGGGGCGTTTTCGTGCGCTATTTCCTCTGCGACTTCTGCGCGCATAGACGGCAGCAGGTTGCGTTCAGCGAGCAGCATCCGGGTTTGGCCGATCGACATTGGTTTGCCAAAGTACCAGCCTTGCCCCTTGTGACAGCCCAGCTGCCGCAAGCGTTCCTCGATGGCTGCATCTTCGATGCCTTCTGCAGTAACCGACAGGCCGAGGCTATCGCCCAGGCGAGTAATGGCGTTCACAATGGCGGCGCTTTCCGCATTTTCGATTATCGACGTCACGAAGCTCTTGTCGATCTTGATTCGATCGAACGGCAAGGCGCGCAGATGTGCAAGAGAACTGTAACCAGTGCCGAAATCATCAAGCGCAAGGCGGATCCCCTGATTTTTGAGGCTGCCAACGATTGATTGCGCAAGTGCGAGATTTTCAAAAAGTGACGTTTCGGTGATCTCGACTTCCAGGCGGCTCGCAGGGAAACCGGTTTCCACCAGCAGCTTGACCAACTTTTGGGCAAGCCAGGGATCCTTCAGCTGCGACGGCGAAATGTTGACGGAAATAGTGAGCGACTGATCCCAGCCCTTGGCTTCAAGCATGGCCTTGCGCATGACTGAAACTGAAAGATCGGCAATCATGCCAGTTTCTTCTGCGATAGGAATGAAGCTATCGGGCGCAACAAGCCCTCGGGTGGGATGCTCCCATCGCGCCAACACTTCGAAGCCGCCCAGGCGTCCTGTCGTGAGATCGATCTGCTGTTCGAAATAGGGTACGAATTCGCCCCGGGGAATGCCGTTACGCATGCCGGATTCGGTTTCGTTGCGCTGTTGTAGAGCATGCTCCATCGATGCATCGAACCAGGCAACGCGATTGCGGCCCTGATGTTTTGCTGCATACATGGCGATATCGGCACGACGCATGAGGGCATCGATGCTCCCGCAATCTTCTGCTGAGTGCGCAACACCCAGCGACACGGTTATGTGGGCAAAAATGCCGTCTGCATCGAAGGGCTGTGCAAGCCGCGTGACGATTGCGTCAGCCACGCGGTCAACCACATCAAGGTTGGCAATGTCAAAGACGAAGGCGCAGGCAAATTCATCCCCTCCCAGTCGGGCCGAAAGCGAATTTGGCGGCATCAGCTTTGCAATTTCTGCGGCAACAACGCGCAACAACGCGTCACCAACCGCATGCCCGTGGACGTCGTTGACGTTTTTGAAATGATCAAGGTCGAGCATCAACATTGCCAGGGACTTGTCGCGACGATTGGCCTTGGACAACATGTCCGCTCCGTTTTCCGAGAGCGAACGACGATTGTGGAATCCCGTCAATGGATCACGCAAGGCAAGCGTCTGCGCTCGTTCTTCGGCGGCCTTTCGCTCTTCTACTTCACGCGAAAGGTCATTGTATCGTCGCCACCCAAAGAGGATCAGCGCAATATTGAGGATCAGCGTTATGGTTAGAGTGCGGTCGCTTCCGCCGCCAACCCCGGAAATCATGTCGAGGGTAGATGTCAGGACGGATGTCCCGGTTCCAACGAACATGATGATCGCCGCGATCACGACTGCGCCAGTAAAGATATCTTTCTGGGCTGCCTGCGCTGCAGTCTGGCTGGTCGCCTCTTCACGCTTGATGCTGGTTGGCACTTTTGTTTGTTCCTGAGGCTGAAACTGCAAGGCACCGGGCTAGCCCAATCAAGTGAAAAAGCGGTTAAGAGCAAATCTTTGACCCTTTTGGTTGACCTTTACGGGGCCATTCGCTAGCCGCACGTCAGCTTTTCAGTTGGAAAGTATGATATTGGCCGCCCAAGGGCGACGCTGGCCGACGAGTTTTCGTCCGCCGGCGCTTTGTGTTTTGGGCCATTGCGGGTGGAAAGAACGGATGTTCGAAAGTTTGAGCGAACGGCTGGGCGGGGTCTTTGACCGGCTGCGCGGTCGTGGTGCGCTTAACGAATCTGACGTTCGTGAGGCGATGCGCGAAGTGCGGGTCGCGCTGCTCGAGGCCGATGTCGCACTTCCAGTGGTGCGGTCATTTGTTGACAGCATCACGGACAAGGCAGTTGGCCAATCTGTCCTGAAGTCGATTACCCCAGGCCAACAGGTCGTCAAGATCGTCAATGACGCACTTGTTGAAATGCTTGGCAGCGAAGCCACAGAACTCGAACTGTCTGTTGCACCGCCCGCGCTCATCATGATGGTAGGGCTGCAAGGCTCAGGCAAAACCACGTCAACTGCCAAGATCGCCAAGAAGCTTGTTGAAAAGGACCGAAAAAAGGTCCTGATGGCGTCGCTGGACGTGAACAGGCCCGCAGCGCAGGAGCAGTTGGCTGTTCTGGGTGAGCAGATCGGCGTTGCGACCCTGCCAATCATCGTTGGACAACGGCCGGTTGATATTGCGAAACGGGCTATGCAGTCGGCAAAACTGCAGGGCTTTGACGTCCTGATGCTCGATACCGCCGGGCGGCTACATGTCGATGCCCAGTTGATGGATGAGATGAAAGCGGTTGCGCAGGTTTCCGAACCCGCAGAAATCCTTCTCGTGGTCGATGCGTTGACCGGCCAGGATGCTGTCAACGTCGCAAAGTCGTTCGGCGAGCAGGTGGCTGTCACTGGAATCGTCCTGACCCGCATGGATGGCGATGCGCGCGGTGGCGCAGCACTCTCGATGCGCGCCGTCACCGGCAAGCCAATCAAGTTCGTCGGCACGGGTGAAAAGCTTGAAGGGCTTGATGTTTTTCATCCTGAAAGGGTTGCTGGTCGCATTCTTGGCATGGGCGACGTTGTCAGCCTTGTTGAACGCGCCGCCGAAACGATCCAGCAGGATGAAGCCGAAGCGCTCGCGGCAAAAATGGCAAAGGGCCAGTTCGACATGAACGACCTGCGCGCCCAACTCGGCCAGATGCGGCGGATGGGTGGCATGGGCGCGCTGATGGGCATGATGCCCGGCATGAAGAAGGCGCAACAGGCCATGGCGCAATCGGGCATGGATGATCGCATCCTGATCCGAATGGATGCGATGATCGGCTCGATGACGCCGAAGGAACGGGTCAAACCCGAGCTGGTCAATGCCAAGCGCAAGATCCGCATTGCAAATGGCTCAGGTACAACCGTCCAGGAAGTGAACAAGCTTTTGAAGATGCATCAGGAAATGGGCTCGGCGATGAAACGGCTTCGCAAGATGGGCGGCATGAAGGGCTTGGGCGCGTTGCTTGGCAAAGGCGGCGGGCTTGGCGGTTTAATGGGCGGTGGAGGAGGCATGCCGGGGGGCATGGCAGGCTTGCCGCTAGGGATGTTCAAGAAATAGTTTCAGTTCAATCGGTTAACACAAGGAAAGCAAGAAAATGGCAGTTTCAATTCGTTTGTCGCGCGGTGGTTCCAAGAAGCGCCCCTATTACAGGATCGTGGTTGCGGACTCGCGCTCGCCTCGTGACGGCAATTTCATCGAGAAGATCGGAACATACAACCCGCTCCTCGCAAAGGACGATGCCAAACGCATGACACTCGACACCGAACGCGCCAAGCATTGGCTCGGCGTTGGCGCGCAGCCGACAGACCGCGTCGCCCGTTTTCTCGATGTTGCTGGCTTGCGCGAACGTGCGGCCCGCAATAACCCCACCAAGGGCAAGCCCGGCGAAAAGGCCGTCGAACGCGTCGAAGAGCTGGCCAAGAAGGCCGAAGCCGCCGCCGAGGCTGCAGAAGCTGCCAAGGTCGCAGCCGCTGAAGCTGCTGCTGCACCCGCGCCTGAGCCGGAAGCTGTTGAAGAACTAGCCGCAGAAGAAGCGCCAGCGGATGTTGTGGCCGAAGAGGCTGCGCCTGTCGAAGCTGTTGCTGAAGAAGCTCCAGTGGCGGAAGAAGTTGCTTCTGTGGCAGAAGAGGCGGCTCAGGTTGAGGACGCCCCAGCAGTCGAATCTGCAGCAGAGGAAGCGCCAGCCGCCGAAGCTGAAGCCGAGGACGCGCCAGTCGCCGAAACAGAAGAAGCCCCGGCTGCTGAAGAAGCTTCCGAGGTAAAGGCTGAGGGCTAAGCCTTGGCACACCGCCCCGTCACCCTTGCGGTCGTCATCGGCGCGCATGGCGTGACGGGGGAGGTGCGATTGAAGCTGTTCGCCGAAGGGCTGGACAGCCTGACCGCGCACAAAAGCTTCAATGACGGCGCGCTGACAGTCAGGAGCCTGCGCCCCGGCAACAATGGCGCGATCGCGCGCTTTACCGAAATATCGGACCGTAACGCCGCCGAAGCCGCGCGCGGAACCGAACTCACCGTCCCCCGCGAAGCCCTGCCGCCGTTGGCGGAGGGCGAATATTATCATGCCGACCTGATTGGCCTGCCTTGCATTTCCACTGAGGGCGAGGATCTGGGGCGCTGCGTGGCGGTCGAAAATTTCGGGGCAGGCGACGTGATCGAGGTCGAACGTCCCGATGGCAAACGCTTCATGGTGCCAATGAAGGCGGAGGCCGTGCCCGAATGGAGCGAGAAGATTATTATAGACTCGATGTTTGTCACATGACCTTCCGCACCCAAATCCTGACCCTCTACCCGGAGATGTTCCCCGGCCCACTCGGCGTATCAATCGCCGGACGCGCGCTGGAGGAAGGGAAATGGTCTTGCACCCCGATACAGATCCGCGATTTCGCCACCGACAAGCATCGCACAGTTGACGACACTCCGGCGGGGGGTGGTGCGGGAATGGTGCTTCGGGCGGATGTTCTTGCCGCAGCTGTGGATCATGCCCTCACAGCCCAGCCCGATGCCCCAATCCTCGCCATGACGCCACGCGGAACCCCGATCACTCAGGCCCGCATCCGCGCCCTCGCGGCGGGACCCGGGGTCACCATCCTGTGCGGCCGTTTCGAGGGATTCGACGAGCGGATTTTCGATGCCCGCCCGATCGAACAAGTCTCGATGGGCGACATTGTACTGTCCGGCGGAGAGCCTGTGGCGCTGATGCTTCTCGACGCTTGCATTCGCTTGCTTCCCGGCGTAATGGGCGCGGCTTCCAGCGGTTTTGAGGAGTCTTTTGAAAACGGACTTTTAGAATATCCGCACTATACCCGACCTGCTGAGTGGGAAGGGCGCACGATCCCCGAAGTGCTGCGATCGGGGGATCATGCGAAAATAGCTGCCTGGCGGAAGCAACAGGCGGAGGACGATACACGGTTACGCAGACCGGACCTTTGGGAGCGCCATGTCGGCGCTCGGGACCAGTCTGCCTCTGGCGCGCGGCGGAAGAATAAAGGACCAAATGGGGCATGAACCTCATCCAGACGATCGAAGCGGAACAGATCGCAAAATTGACCGCAAACAAGAAAGTCCC
>JANLST010000027.1:0-5448 GCA_031362505.1 Sphingomonadales bacterium | reverse complement strand
CGGCTTGCGGTCTTCATCGCGCTGCCTGTGCCCGCGCAATTCACGAGGATTCGTTCCTGGCCGATGGCCGCGCGAGCTTTGGCGAACCCGGCGTCGACGCTTTCGTCGCTGGTTACGTTGACTTCGCAGAACACGCCACCGACTTCGGCAGCAATCGCCTCGCCCTTTTCGACCTGAAGATCGAAGATCGCGACCTTGACGCCCTTGGCAGCCAACGCACGAACCGTCGCTGCACCAAGGCCGGACGCACCGCCAGTGACGACCGCGGAAACGGATGAATCGAGTTTCATGATTTATCTTCCTTCAATTGAATTTTTTAGAGCCGTTCAACAATCGTCACATTGGCGACGCCGCCACCTTCGCACATTGTCTGGAGACCATATTTGCCGCCACGTTGCTTGAGCGCGTTCAGCAATGTTGCCATCAGCTTGGTTCCAGAAGCGCCAAGAGGATGGCCCAGCGCGATCGCTCCGCCATTCACGTTCAGACGGTCAGGATCGGCACCGGTATGTTTTAGCCAAGCGAGCGGGACCGAGGCAAAGGCTTCATTGACCTCGTAGAGATCGATATCGCCAATCTTAATGCCAGCCCGCTGCAAAGCCTTGTCAGTCGCAAACAGC
This sequence comes from Sphingomonadales bacterium, assembly GCA_031362505.1. Taxonomy (GTDB): domain Bacteria; phylum Pseudomonadota; class Alphaproteobacteria; order Sphingomonadales; family Sphingomonadaceae; genus Aquisediminimonas. The sequence continues at coordinate 4,828 of JANLST010000027.1, read as the reverse complement.
GGTTCTTCGAGCATGATGATCGGATCGCCGGCTGTCACGGTAAGAGTGTGTATACGGGCAATCGGCGTGAGGCCGTGATCCTTCAGCGCCTGTTCCGAAACGATCAGGACGGCCGAAGACCCATCGCAAATCTGGCTCGAGGAGGCAGCGGTCAGGCTTCCCCCGTCTTGCAGCAACTTGACGCCGGCGATTCCTTCGAGTGTTGCATCGAAGCGGATTCCTTCATCGCGCTTGTGCCATTCCTTGCCGTCGGGAGTTTCGATCTCGATCGACACAATCTCGTTCTCGAAATTTCCGGCTTCTGTCGCCGCCTTTGCGTTGACGTGGCTTCTGAATGCAAAGCGATCAAGGTCATCCTTGGAGAAGCCGTGCTTCTTGACGATCATTTCTGCGCCCATGAACTGGCTGAACATGATGCCCGGATATTTCGCCTCAAGGCGGGGAGACTTGTAGTTTCCCAGCCCTTCTTTCATGTGAAAAATAGCGGTTGAACCCATTGGCACCCGCGTCATCGACTCGATGCCGGCAGCGATCACGATATCCTGCGATCCGGACATGACGGCCTGCGCTGCAAACTGCATGGCCTGCTGGGAGGATCCGCACTGACGGTCGATCGTGACTGCGGGGACGCTATCGGGAACATTGCTGGCGGCAAGGACGATATTGCGCCCAACCTGTGCCGCCTGCTGGCCGCCCTGGCCAACACAACCCATGATTACGTCTTCGATTCTGCTGCCATCGATCCCGGTGCGCGAAACAAGCGCATCAAGCGTCATTGCGCCCAGATCAACGGGGTGGACACCCGCGAGTTTTCCGCCGCGCTTTCCGCCTGCGGTGCGGACGGCATCAACAATATAGGCTGTCGCCATGGTTCGAATCCTTGTCTTGGTCTTGATGAACGCAAAGCCACTTGCGCAAATTGACGTTTACGGCAAGGGAAACTTGTGTCTCCTATCTAACGTGAGGAATGCAGCCAAATGAACGTTTCCGAAGCGGTTGCCTATCGCCGCTCTGTGCGCGGGTTTCTCGACAAGCCGGTCGATATTGCGCTGGTGAAAGACATTGTGGAGCGTTCCGCACGCGCTGCGACTGGCGGCAATCTCCAGCCTTGGCATATCGATATCGTCCATGGCGACTCGATGGCCCGGCTTAGGGCCATAATGCGCGAAAAAATGGCGACCGGCCCGAATCTGGAATCCACGGAATACAACATCTATCCACCCGAACTTGCCAAGCCCTATTCAGACCGGCGTTTCGAGGTCGGCGAAATGCTTTACAATTCGATTGGCATTCCGCGCGAAGACAAGGCCGGGCGGATGATGTGGTTTGCGCGAAACTTTCAGTTCTTCAACGCCCCGATCGGTCTTTTTCTGACGCTAGACCGACAGATGGGGCTGCCGCAATGGGGCGATGCTGGCATGATGCTGCAGAACATCATGCTGCTGCTTTGCGAAGCCGGGCTGGATTCCTGCCCACAAGAGTGTTGGGCGATCTACCCAAAGACCATTGGTGCATTTCTGGGCACACCCGAGAACCGTATCCTGTGGACGGGCATGTCGATCGGATACAAGGATCCTGATGATCCTGCCAACGCCTTGATACCAAACCGCGCGCCATCCGATGAATGGCTGAATATTCTTGGCTGACCGCCTCAGTAATCCTTTGAAACCCGCACCGAAGCGGTCTGCCTGCCAATTGTTGAAATGCTCGAAAGGATCGATAGCCAGCGCGTGATCTGGAATTCGGCGCGTGTCGCCGAATACCCCTGTCCGTCGGTGATGATCTCGACATAGGCGCGTCGGGTGATATATTTTCCAGCCGCGACCGAAGTCTTCTGGCCAGTCACTGTGTCGGCAGGCAAGATGCGTAATCGGTCGAGCCCAATCGCATTTCGGAGAACGTTGATCGGATTCAGCCCATTTCCCTGCTTCTGAAGCGATGCGATTGCCGCAGCCAGCTGGAGAGCTTCGGGTGCCGACAAGTTCGTGATTGATGTGCCGAACAGCAAACGTGAAAGAAGCTCGTCTTCCGGCAGCGCTGGCGTGCTTGAAAACGCGATTTCCGGCCGTTGCCCAGTGCCAGCTACGCGGATAGTCGCCGAGAGGCCCTGCGTATCGCCGGTTGCAAGGATATCGAGAGCAGGGTCGGCAGGGACTTCGCCCTGGAAGCGGATCGTACCGCGCTGGAGATCAAAGCGCCTGCCGGCGAATTCATAGCCACCGCGAACAAGGTCCGCCCGCCCGCTGATGGCAGGCTCGGAAATGGATCCGCCAAGCTCCAGATTCGCGCGCCATTCGCTCTCGATTCCAAGTCCGGTCACGCTCAGGCGGTTGGCTGCCTTGGCCTTGATCGCGAGCCTCCACGGGCTGGAAGGCAGTCCCTGCGCGCGATCTTCAACAATCGAATTGATCTCTGTCACATTGAGGCGCGGGATCGCTGCTGCAGACGATGCGCGACCAAGCCGAAATGCGCTGCGAACCAGTTCCACGTCACCTGAAATGACGCCGCCTCCATGACCATCAGATACAAAGTTGATCGGACCAGTGACGGTTGCCGCCATGTCGTCGCGTGCCAGCAGCACAGCCTTGTCTGCCTGCAGTGAGAGATTCATGCCCAACCGCTGCCCTGTTGTGAAATCAAAGCTGCCATGACCCGAAATTGTTCCACCTCCGGCGCCGCCGTTGAAATTATCGATGACCAATTTGGATCCGTTGAATTGCCCACTGGCTTTGATATTGGTCAAAACCATACCGGTCGCTGCACTCTCGATCCGCGCATTCGCCGTTCGCGCCGAACCGCGGATGATCGGGTTGGTTGCACTTCCAGAAATGTCTGCCCCGATTGCGACCGGGCCGGATATGTCGAAACCTTCTACGCCGCTCATGCGCCAGAGCGTGTCGGCGGCTCCGTTGAATCGAAGTTGGGCAAAAATCGAGCCGTTCTTCAGTCGCGCCACAAGACCGGATCCTGCGCCAGGCTGAATCTGAACCTGAGCGCGACCGATCGTAAGCCCGCCACTGACAGCCACAGCGCGGGCTGCGGCGTTGCCCGGCGACAAGATTGCGGTCAGGCCCACATCCACCGGGCGTGAAGACAGGATGAGGCCTGAGCGGGTAAGACCACGAATGCGCATATCGGCACGGCCACTCGGCAATTGGCCTGCCGCCTGCCGATAGGTCACGCTCCCGCTCGCATCGCCCCCCAACCCTGAACGCGGGAAGAGGATGTCCATGATAGTGAGCGGCATTTGGGAGACTTTGGCATCAAATTCGGTCGTATCGTCGCCGAACAACCCCGAGACTTTCGCCTGACCTCCGGAAAACTCCAGCGCAGTCGGTTGGACGCGCCAGCCATTGGTTTCTCGTGTCAGGACCGCAGGACTGATGAGGCGAACCGGTTTGCGATCGATTGTGCCGGATCCTACCAGTTCGATCCGGCTGGGAGCAATCTGAGCGACAGTCTGCAAGTCAAAATTTCGTCCGCGCGACCCCGCCAATGCTGCGCGGATCTCTCCTGAGCCTCCATCAAGTTTTACGTTCGCAACGAGCCGCGCAAGCCTGATGCCGTCATAGGAAAGTCCTTGACCCGTAAAAGCCCCGTCAATTGAAGTGCCGCGCGGGTCCAGCAATATCACTCCGTCGAATGTTGCCTTCCGGGCGGTTAGGACAGGAGGCCCTTCAAGCTCGGCATCGCGAGCGCTTAGTTTCGCGACAATCCGCTGAATCGTACCTGACGGACTGAATTCGAGCGAACCGCTGACACCGCCATTCAATGTCAACTGACCGCTATACCCGCCGGACAGGGAGCGAAGCGCACCTTTGGCCATGCTTTTTGAAGCCTTCAGCGATGCAAACACGATGGTTGCAGGGCTGCCTGAGGGGAGCAATATGGCTCCATTGCCGTCAAATGCGCCGACCCTGGAGCCACCACTTGCGTTCCAAACAAATCCGCTATTGTCGGGATCGAGGTGCAGATTGACATTCATCAGGCCCAACGCCTCATTTGGCCGTGCCAACACCAAGTCGATCTTGGGTCGTTCGATATGCCCGTCAAGGACGAGACGCGTCACAGCGCCATATTGCTCCTGTCGGCCGCCACCTTCGAAAAAGAATGTGCCGTCACGTCGGCGATAGCCATTGCCATTGAGCGAAAGCCCGGGAGATGTCAGTTTCAGATTGACGAAATGGACAATGCCATCAGGGCCGCGGGTGAGGCCGGTGTCAATTTTGGGCAAGCCGCGCGTCAGGCCTGCGAGGAAGCGATTGTCCAAGCGCCGCACCCATGCCTGGCCGCGTCCGACAACCCGACTTCCATGTCCTCCCTCCCCTGGAACGACCTTCAATTCGCTTTTCACGTCGACGATGCCGAGGCCGGGAATCAAGTATCGGATCAGCTGACCCGCCAGCCCGATGTCATATCTGCCAGTCACGAGATCGACGAACAGGCTGAGCTTGCCTGAAAGCTTGTCCGACTTGAGGACCAACCCGTCACCCGTTAGCGCCTTGGATGTAACACGAAGCGATCCGTTCACCGAGATGTTGGCGAGGATCCCACCCGCAACGTCTCCGACACCCGTGATGCGCTGGGCGGCAAGCTTCAACGGAACAAGCACAGGCGATTTGCTGAGCCGCCCCTGTCCGGAGGCGCGCACGGATTCGAGCCCGGTTTGATCGAACGCTACAAAGGGTGCTGTCAGGAGATAGTCGAAGCTCGCTGATCCAAAGGCGCCATCAAGCCGCGCCTTCAACTGGACATCACGTCCAGTCATGTTGGGGAAGAGTGCGCGCGGCTCAAGCAGATGTGCATCGATGTTGAGTGGGCTAAATCG
>JANLST010000011.1:0-4929 GCA_031362505.1 Sphingomonadales bacterium | reverse complement strand
GCAAACGCTGAACTTCACGCGCGCGGCCGAAGCGTGCAACGTGACGCAGCCGGCGTTGACTCGTGCCATCCAGCAACTCGAGCACGAGCTTGGAGGGCCGTTGTTCAATCGCGAACGCGGCAATTCGCACCTCACGGAACTTGGCCGGATCATGTTGCCCTATCTTGAGGGTGTCGAAGAACAGGCGCGCGCCGCCAAGGATTTGGCAAAGGCCGTCAAGGGCCTGACGAAAACCAGGCTCAAGATCGGCGTGATGTGCACGATCGGGCCGCAGCTCGTGGCGGGACTGCTGCCCCGGTTTCAAGCCAACAATCCGGATGTCGAGATCCAGGTCATCGACGACAGCGCACCCCAGATGGTTGAGCGCCTGGAAAAGGGAGACCTCGAAATCGCTTTCGTGGGCAGCCATGAAAGCCTGCCGGATACATTGCACCAGCTTCCGATCTTCAGCGAAAAGTTCGTTATTCTGCTTCCTCCAAACCATCGTTTGACGGCTGAACCGGAGATCCGTGGGGCAGACTTGCACGAGCAACCCTATGTCTGCCGGTCGCAATGCGAGGTTTTCCGCTATGTAGGTGACGATCTGAAGAGCAGAGGCATTGAACCACGGATCGTTTTCCGTTCGCCTCGCGATGATTGGGTTCAGGGAATGATCAAGGCCGGACTGGGTTTCGGATTCTTTCCCGAATCCTCGGTGACCGACCCTGACGTGGTCGTGCGGCCTCTCGTCAATCCCGAATATCATCGCACCGTTTTTCTGGCGACGGTGCGAGGACGGCCGCATTCGCCGGCAGTCGGTGCGTTTATCCGGGAAGCGCGGAATCATCAATGGCCGACTTCGGTTCTCTGAATCGGCTCCGGGCATGTTACGCAATTGGAATCATCGGGGTTGGTCAACAGATCGTGACAGGCCGTCAATGCATTGATGACAACTGGAAAACCGGAATAGATCGAGACCTGCATCATCGCCTCAACCACTTCCGCCCGTGAAGTTCCAAATTTAAGCGCGGACGTGACATGGGCGCGCAAGGGCTCGACCGAATCTCCGCGCGATGTCAGGACGGAAACGGCAATCAGTTCGCGTGACCGCATGTCCAGAACCGAGCGCGAAAAAATCGCACCAAACGCGTATTCAATCACAAGCCTGGCAAAGTCAGGCGCGACTTCGGCAAGACGGTTTGTAACAAGATCCATCTTTTCGGACGACATGCTGAAAAGCACATCAAGACCGCGTTTGAACCGATCCTCGTTCTCGTATGGAACCGCCTCGGGTAAAAACTCATTGCGCATAGATTTGTTCCTGCACCCTGGTCTGGCGCCCCGCAGGGGAGAGGGGAGTGCGGGGCGCCAGTGTTCCGGTGCGGGGTTCACCGGGGGTTTCGACCGCCGTGAAGGGGCACACGGTCGCATCTTGTGGGCCTTACTGGCCGTGGTACACGTCCGAGGACAGCAGAACGGCCTCAGTCTTGCCGGTGTTCTTCCACCAGTGTGAAAGGCCCCCGGCTTCGCGCGAAATCTCTCCGGCGCGGTGGACAATCGGGCTCGTGCATGTGCTGCGATATTCGGTCACCTCGCCTTTGATCGTCATGATCAGTGCAGGACGATCAACATGGCTGTGCAACGGCACGACGCCACCGGGCTGAAGGACCAGGCGTCGCGTCCGCAATTGGCGGCCTTCGACATTGATCTCGGGGCCAAGGTCAACCGCGCCAAGCACAGTATCGGTGACACCCATCGGCATTGTTGCAGCACCTGTGAGGGGGTTGGCACCCATATTTCCTGCCGGGCATTCGCCAGCAAAGGCGGGGGTTGCAAATCCGCCCAGGGCGGTCGCGGCCAATGCCGCAAACAAAGTCTTGGTCATATCATTTCCTTTTTGCGTTCAAGAATTCGAAAGTTGCCACCGGCCCGGGATTCAGGGAATTGGGGGGAAGGATGCCCGACCCGATGACGAACCTTCAAATAGGATGACCTGACCTTTCTGGACATTCGATTATGTGCATCGAGTCCATGCACGAACGGCATTTCATCTTCATGACGGCACGCTGCAATAGCCTCTCCAACATCAGCAAAAATGCAATGGAGATGGCTCATGAATATCGCGACAGAAACACTGGTCGACCGTGACTTGCCCCTGATGGGACGTGTCGCTGTCGTGACCGGATCAACCAGCGGAATTGGCCTTGGTATCGCTCGCGCCTTGGCCAAGGCCGGGGCAGACGTGATGCTCAACGGCCTTGGCGAACAAGCCGAGATTGAAAAGGTTCGGGCGACGCTTGCTGCCGACGCCAGCGTGCGTGTCGGTTATCATGGTGCCGATCTTCTCAATGCGGGCGGTGCCACCGCACTGGTCACGGATACAATAGAACTGATGGGCCGTGTGGACATCCTCGTGAACAATGCAGGCATCCAGTATGTCAGCCCGATCGAGGATTTCCCGACCGAAAAGTGGGATGCGATCATCGCCCTCAATCTCTCGTCGGCATTTCACACGACACGTGCCGCATTTGGCCCAATGAAGGCCGCAGGCTGGGGGCGCATTGTCAATATCGCCTCTGCCCATGCCCTGGTCGCGTCACCTTTCAAGAGCGCCTATGTCGCGGCGAAGCACGGTGTTCTTGGCCTGACCAAGACCGTTGCGCTCGAAGGCGCGCAACACGGGATCACCTGCAATGCCATCTGTCCCGGCTATGTCTGGACGCCGCTCGTCGAAAACCAGATCGAGGCAACCGCCGCTGCGCGAGGGATCAGTCGCGATGACGTGATCAACAACGTTCTTTTGGCGGCCCAACCGAGCAAGCGCTTCGCCGAAGTGGATGAACTGGGCGCCCTTACTGCATTCCTGTGCGGCAATGCTGCACGCTCCATCACCGGCACAGCATTGCCCGTCGATGGCGGTTGGACGGCGCAGTAACATGTACCAGCAACCCACACACGGCCCGGCCGTTCCGCCCATCGTCCGCCATATCTTCCGGGCAAAACCCCGCGATGCTCGACAGAATGCATCAAATAGCCCGGCGCCGCGCGGCATTCTTGCCGAACTCGCAGCACAACGGTGTCACTGATGGCGGCGAAACGCCCTCATGTCGTGATCGTCGGCGCGGGCTTTGGCGGGCTGGCTGCCGCCCGCGGTCTGCGAACGGCGAACGTTGATGTAACGCTTATCGACAAACGGAACCATCATTTGTTCCAGCCGTTGCTCTATCAAGTGGCAACGGCGGGTCTCTCCCCGGCGGACATTGCTGCGCCGATCCGCTCCATCGTCAAGAACAGTGCCAACACACGTGTTGTGCTCGATCGTGTGTACGGCGTGGATACCGCAAGCAAATATGTCATCCTTGGTGAGGGTGAACCGATGGCGTATGACTGGCTGGTGCTCGCGACCGGAGCACGTCACAGCTATTTCGGTCGCGACGAATGGGCACCATTTGCGCCCGGCATCAAGACGATTGAAGATGCTACGGCGGCTCGCCGCAAGGTTCTGATGGCCCTTGAACGGGCCGAAACCGAAACCGATCCGGCCAAGCGGCAGGCGCTGCTGACGTTCGTCATTATCGGCGGCGGACCAACCGGTGTCGAAATGGCAGGCGCGGTAGCGGAACTGGCGCGTCAATCTGTGTCGAAGGACTTTCGCAGCATCACGCCGCACTGTTCACGCATCATCCTGGTTCAGCACGCAGAACGATTGCTTCCAAGCTTTCCGGAAACCCTGTCGGCAAAGGCCAAGACAGCGATAGAGCAACTTGGCGTTGAAGTCCGCCTGGGCGAGCGCGTGGAGTCGGTGACCGCTGAAGGCGTGATCGTTGGCAATCAGTTCATTGCAGCTGCAACGGCGATCTGGGCCGCAGGCGTTCAGGCTTCGCGCGCGGCCGAATGGCTAGGCGTGACCCCGGACCGTGCCGGCCGCGTCGAAATCGGACCAGACCTGATGCTGCCCGGCAGTGATAGTGTGTTCGTGATTGGCGACACGGCGGCCTGCATGGATGCAAACGGCAGCAGCCTTCCCGGCGTCGCCCCCGTTGCAAAGCAGCAAGGTCAGCACGTCGCCAAGATCATTCGGGCCTCATTGCGCGGCAAGACTGTCCGACCCTTCTGCTACCGTAATTTTGGCAATCTCGCGACGATCGGCCGCAAGCGTGCTGTCGCCGATTTTGGGCTCTTCCGGCTCTCCGGCTATTTCGCCTGGGCTCTGTGGTGCGTTGCCCATATCTGGTTCCTGGCCGGCTTCCGCAACCGCTTCGTTGTGGGTCTCCACTGGCTGTGGAACTATCTAACCTTTGCACGCGGAGCCCGACTGATCACCGGCGATGTTGCTCCCGATCTCCCCGCCACTCTCATTCCCCGCCCCGCGTTGCGGCCGCTGAACGCCTGATTTGAAAGGAACCCACGATGACAATCAACCTTAAAGACGAACTTGCAAACTATGGCCAAACTGTTCTCGTATTTCAGGGTGGAGGCGCGCTTGGTGCCTACCAGGCCGGTGTCTATGAGGCGTTGCACGAAGCCGGAATCGAGCCCGACTGGGTGATAGGCACCTCGATTGGCGCAATAAACGCATCGCTGATCGCCGGGAACAAGCCCCAAGATCGGATGGGCGCGCTAAGGGCGTTCTGGAAGCGGATGGAACACGGTCAGGAATTCGAAACCCCGTTCGGGAGTCTGTTCGGAAACGCAGGCCGTACAATGAGTGCAATCATGGGCGGTATACCGGCCTTTTTTACGCCCAACCCGATGGCATTCCTGAGCGCACACGTACCACTTGGCGCTGATGATGCCGGATATTATTCGGTCGAACCATTGCGCAAAAACCTGAATGATCTCGTCGATTTCGACATCATCAACGACGGCGAAACCCGCATGACGGTGGGCGCGGTCAACGTCCAGACTGCCGAGATGCGCTACTTCGATACGCGAGACACCCGGCTCGAT
>JANLST010000010.1:0-5314 GCA_031362505.1 Sphingomonadales bacterium | reverse complement strand
GAGCAATTCAGGAGCAATGGTCGATCCGCCAAGCGTTATGCTCGGCCCTTGATGGAGCGATTTCCACCAGACGACCGACCTGTTGATGATCGGGATGTTAACCGCGCCGATGATGCCGAAAATCGCCGTGACGCGGCTGACGGACGTCCTTTCATCGTCTGCATTCGCCAACGCGATATAGCCAAAATACAGAAAAAGAAGCACCAGCATGGACGTCATGCGCCCATCCCATTCCCAGTAGGTGCCCCAGGCCGGTCGGCCCCAGAGCGAACCGGTCATCAGGCAAAGCGCCGTAAAGAGTGCTCCGGGCACAGCAATCGCGCGGGCCGCGATGCCGGCGAGCGGATGCCTCCACGCGAGTTGCACAATGCTGGCAACCGCAATCCCGCTCCATCCGGCCATGCCGAGCCAGGCGCAGGGCACATGAACATACATGATCCGAACCGTCTCACCCTGCAGATAATCAGGCGGAGTCAGGAACAAGCCGGAATAGACACCCCCAAGAGTGAAAATGAGACCCAACCAAAAGAGTATTGGCGTAAGCGGACGGGCTATCTTCAGGAATCGGGCCGGGTTAGCAAAAGCGTGCATCGCGGCCGTCCTCTAGCGGATGAAATCGTCCGCGCAAAGAGCGGCTTATGTGCCTCGACCAATCAATTTCTGCGCCATCGCATCGGCAACTCTCGCCGGATTGTCCCCTGTCGCCGCGCTGCCATCCCATACCGCATTCAACCGATCGGGGATCCCGGCAATCTTGGCATCAACAACAGAACGATCGCCATTCCCAAGATATTCAATTGCAACGTTGATGATTCCGCCGGCATTGATCACATAATCGGGCGCATAGAGGATACCGCGCGCTTGCAGGCGATCACCGTCGGCAAGCGTTGCAAGCTGATTGTTGGCACCCCCGGCGACGATCGAAACCCTCAACCCGGCAATAGTTTCCTCAGTCAATATTGCGCCAAGCGCGCAAGGACAGAAGACATCTGCCTCAACCTTCATAATATCGTTGGTTGCGACGATTTCTGCTCCGATTTCTGTCGCGAGCGCACGTGCAGAATCGCCGTTCTTGTCAGCCAGGGTCAGTTTCGCTCCGGCGGCGGCGGCGCGTCGCGCCAGTCCCCCGCCAACGCTGCCAACACCCTGGATCGCCAGACGGACGCCCGACAGATCATCCCGGCCAAGCGCGCGTCTGACCGCTGCCTGGACGCCGAGAAAGACGCCGGTTGCTGTTGATGGGCCAGGATCGCCGCCTGCCCCACCCGATTTGGGAGGAAGGCCAGACACGAAGCGCGTGCCTTTCGAAATCGCGATCATGTCCTCGGCGCTCATGCCAACGTCCTGCGCAGTCACGTAACGCCCGCCAAGCCCGTCGACCGCACGCGCAAAAGCAGCAATCATCGCAGGCGTCTTGGTGCCTTGAGCATCGGAAAGGATAACGGCCTTGCCGCCTCCCATCGCCAAGCCTGCCATCGCATTTTTGTAACTCATCCCGCGCGAAAGCCTCAGCGCGTCGGTTATACTCGATTCTCGATCGCCATAGTGCCAGAAGCGCGTCCCGCCGCCCGCCGGACCGAGATGCGTGGAATGAATTGCGATGATCGCCGTCAACCCCGACGCGGCATCGCGAACGAGAGACAATAGTTCGTGATCGTCAAAATCGGGAAGATCCCAAGGGGCAGTCATCGGGCGACTCCATTGCGCGTTCGATTGTTACGAAAATACGCAATAATATTACACAAATCATTTCTCAAGGAAAAATGGGGCGACCGACGGGATCCGAACCCGCGACCTCCGGTACCACAAACCGGCGCTCTAACCAACTGAGCTACGATCGCCACAGCAGCGTTTCAGCCGCAAGATAAATCAGGAATGCGCCCTTAGGAGCGCGGCATGGCGGGCGTCAAGCATGATCAACCGAGCTTGTGCCCGTTGTCAGCTCGGTGGCTCGTGTTAGGATGGATTTCAAGCGGGAGTAAATGATGGTTTGGAGATCGTTGTCCTTGGCCCTGAGCCTGACAATACTTTCGGGGTGTGTCGGCAGCCTAGTCAAAACTGTCGTGACGGCGCCAATAAAGGCGACTGGCGCAGTCATTGATGCCGCCACGACCAGTCAGGCGGAAGCCGATCGCAATCGCGGCCGAGAAATTCGCAAACAGGAAGAACGCGAAGCAAAGGAACGCAAACGACGGGAAAAGGCAGCACGCTCACAAATTGAGCGCGAAAGCCAATAGTTCAGCGAATCGCGAGTCCGGGACGACGGGACTCGACATAAGGTCGTTTGTAACCAGGAACCGGGGCGGCGGTCGCCTTGTGTCGGGCAAGATTCGGATCAATCTCCTGATCGAATGTGATGCCGATGCGCTTTGCGGTTGACCAGACGACCGTGCCCCGCACTTCACCAATATTCTTGAGCCTCGCGGTAACGCCCAGACCTTTTTCACGCGGGGCCGTAACGTCGATCATCATGCCGCCCGCCGAAACGTTTCGAACCCGAACAATGTGCTGTTTTGGGGAATCGTCGAAGATAACATCTGCCGACAGAAACAGGCTGTCGCGCGATTTTTCCCGCTGCGATTCCGTCGAATCGTGTTCGCTGTCATCGGTCTGGTGAGTTTCAGGCAGGTCCATACAATGAGGCGGTACTGGCAAAGAGTTGGAAAAACGTAAACGCCGCCTTCGTGTCAGCCTTTATTCGTCGCGCGAAATCTTCTCGTTACGCTCGTGACGTTCCTGAGCTTCGATTGTCATCGTCGCTATTGGCCGGGCTTCGAGGCGCGCGAGCGAGATTGGTTCGCCTGTTACTTCACAATAACCATATTCACCGTCTTCGATCCGGCGCAATGCCGCATCGATCTTGGCGACCAGCTTGCGCTGCCGGTCGCGCGTGCGAAGTTCAAGCGACCAATCGGTCTCGCTTGATGCCCTGTCCGTGACGTCGGGTTCGCGAAGCGATTCGTTCTGCAAGGTAACAAGCGTGTCATGCGACTCGCGAAGGATATTGTCCTTCCAGCCGATGAGCTTTAGCCGGAAATATGCAAGTTGCGCAGGATTCATGAACGGTTCGGAGTCGCTCGGACGATAATTGTGGTCAATTTGATGATCGCGCGATGAGTCGTCTGATCGATCGTCGCTCGGTTCGTTAAGTGCGGTCGTCATGCTACGCTCTCATCCTCTTACATTCCGGGCGACGGTTCCTGTCGACGGCCCGGCGGCCGATGAAGCGCGCCTATAGTCAGCCCGAAAGCGACACACAAGCCACCCGGGCAAGCCTTTCAATTTCACGGTATTGGCGGATCGCTTGACACCCGATATCGTGCGACCCGGCAACGCGATCCGCCAACGCCCTTCTTTCGCGCGAATTGGCGAAGCCGTTACAACTCGACCAGATTCCGTTCAGACCTCAAAACAAACAGCCCCCAAATGAGACATTAACCATATTGTTTCGGCGAAGCTCTTGGTTAATCAGTCCTAAATCGTGATAATGAGGGTTAATCAGCTTGCAGGGATTTCGGAAGTTCTGCACGTCTGAGGCTGATAGTTTCAGGTGATCGTTCCCCGGATGGGCTGAGGATGCGATCGTGTTGGTAAGATGGGAAAACGACATGTCCGTCAAAATGGCTCTCGCAAAACTTTGTGCTTGTGCGTGCGGCGGTGCGGTCATTGGCGGAGGCGCGATGCACGCGACCAGTGCCCAACCCAAAACACACCATGCGACGGCACACAAGGCCAAGAAGCATGTTCGTCAGCGTATAGCCTATCGCGCTCCGCAACGTCGGATCGTAAAACGTATCAAACGTGTGACGACAACCACGACTCAAATGGCGTGCGCGCCGGCAACAGTTTCCTTTGCGAGCCAGGGCGCTCCTATGCCCTATCCGCCTGACGGCCCGATGGTATCGAGTGGGGGCGGTGGCGTTCCTGTCGTAATCGGCGGATCGGGCGGCTTTGGCGGTGGTTTTGGCGGAGGATTCTTCGTCGGCGGCTTCGGTGGCGGCAGCGGTGGCGGCAGCATTGTCGTATCATCGACGTCGAGCGGTGGATCCACATCATCCGGCGGATCCGGCGGGTCTTCAAGTTCAACATCATCCGGCGGATCGGGCGGGTCTTCGACCTCGACCGGTGGCGTCTCCAGCACGTCAGGCGGCGTGAGCAGCACGTCTTCGACCGGCGGGTCTTCGACTTCGACCGGTGGCGTCTCCAGCACGTCAGGCGGCGTGAGCAGCACGTCGTCGACCGGCGGATCTTCGACGTCCACAGGCGGGTCTTCGACCTCCACTGGCGGTTCTTCGACGTCCACAGGCGGATCGTCCACTTCGACCGGGGGCTCGTCGACCTCTAGCTCGACTGGCGGATCAAGCACGAGCACATCGACCGGTGGTTCCAGTTCCAGCACATCGTCGGGCAATGTCAGTTCGACATCCAGCTCTTCGAGCTTTGGCGGGACGTCAAGTTCCACTTCGACGTCGAGCTCAGCATCTTCGTCCACATCGAGTTCGACATCATCGTCGACTTCGAGCTCGTCCAATGGATCGACTTCAACATCGAGCGGTGGCACCGAAGTCCCTGCCCCGCCGATGGTCCTGCTGTTCGGCGCTGGCGCATCAGCCCTGGTTGCCCGGCGACGGTTGGCGAAGGCGAAGAAGGACAGCTAGTTTCCCAAGCGCTTGGTCGCGCTCAAGAGGAAGCCCCCGGAGCTGTATTTCCGGGGGCTTTTCTTTTTTTACAGTCGCTTGTGAAACCAAGTTCCTACGGATTGAGATCGAGAAACAGCATCCAGAATTTTGCGATTTCAGCGCGAGGGCCAGTCACCGCGCCAAAATATTTCCGGGCTTCGTCTTTCTGACCGGATCGCGCCAAGGCTATGCCGAGCCGCGTGTTGACCTGATCCATATCGACACCGCCTTTTTGCAGCGCCAGTCGATAATATTGAGCGGCCTTTGCATCTTCGCCGTAGCCGAGGAAGGCATCGCCGGCACCAGCCGCAGGCTTCCCCGTTGCAGCGGCAGCATTGGCCTGCTTCTCGCTTATCGCGATTGACGCGCGATCTGCTGCGATCTTGCCTGTTGCAAGGGTCAGCATCTCATTGACCGCACGGCTCGATTTGCTGACAACGCCGGTCGCGAAACCTTCCTCAATGGTCGATTTTGCCTCGCCTGGAAGCGCACGCTCGGTTGCAAGCGATGCATATTCGAAAAAGTCGCGTTCGCCGGCAAGTGATTTTGTCAGCCGCATCAGGCGGAACAGATCCAGCGTGAGCTGACCATCTGGCCGGGCGCCATCCCGATACGTCACAAGCGCACTGCGCCAG
>JANLST010000009.1:0-2265 GCA_031362505.1 Sphingomonadales bacterium | reverse complement strand
AGCGCAATGTACGGGGCGATTTCCGCCACAGGCCAATCGCGCATACCCAGTTTCTCGCGGGCTTCGAGCGGACTGGACGATCCGCGAATGATGCGGACAACCTCATCAAGATTGGTGACTGCGATCACCAGACCCAGCAAGACATGCGCACGATCGCGGGCCTTGGCGAGTTCGAACTTCGATCGCCGCGTGATGACTTCCTCGCGGAATTTCACAAAGACCTCGATCATGTCGCGAAGCGTGAGGACTTCAGGGCGTCCGCCACGGATCGCGAGCATGTTGGCCGGGAAATTGGATTGTGCGGGCGTATGCCGCCACAACTGGTTCAGCACGACTTCGGGAGAGGCGTCACGCTTGAGGTCGATGACGATCCTGACGCCCAACCTGTTCGATTCATCGCGAATGTCCGAAATACCCTCGACGCGCTTTTCCTTGGCCGCTTCGGCGATCTTTTCGACCAGCGCATTCTTGCCCTGCTGGAAGGGGATTTCGGTCAGGACGATGCTGCGCCTGTCACCGCGGCCTTCTTCAACGATATGGCGGCAGCGCATCACAATGGAGCCCTTGCCCGTCGTATAGGCAGAGCGTGCACCGTGCAGGCCGAGAATCAAGGCGCCAGTCGGGAAATCGGGCGCGGGCACGATCTCCATCAGTTCTTCGGCGGTGATTGCACCGTTCTCGATATAGGCAAGGGCCGCGTTCACGACCTCACCGAGATTGTGTGGCGGGATATTGGTCGCCATCCCGACCGCGATACCCCCGGCGCCGTTGACGAGCAGGTTCGGGAATCGTGCGGGCAAGACCTGCGGTTCACGCTCCGACCCGTCATAATTGGGCTGGAAGTTGACGGTGTCCTTGTCGATATCATCAAGCAGAGAATCGGCGACTTTCGCCAGCCGAGCCTCGGTATAGCGCATCGCGGCAGGCGGATCGGGATCCATTGATCCGAAATTGCCTTGCCCGTCGATCAGGGGCATGCGCAGCGACCAGTCCTGCGTCATTCGTGCGAGTGCGTCGTAGATCGAGCTATCACCGTGCGGATGGTATTTACCCATCGCTTCGCCAACGATGCGCGCGCACTTGCGATAGGCCTTATTGTAGGTGAAGCCGCTTTCGTGCGCC
Source organism: Sphingomonadales bacterium (assembly GCA_031362505.1). Classification (GTDB taxonomy): domain Bacteria; phylum Pseudomonadota; class Alphaproteobacteria; order Sphingomonadales; family Sphingomonadaceae; genus Aquisediminimonas. The sequence continues at coordinate 1,143 of JANLST010000009.1, read as the reverse complement.
GACCACAGAATCCTGCGGTGGACCGGCTTCAATCCGTCACGAACGTCCGGCAGGGCGCGCGAAACGATGACTGACATGGCATAATCGAGATAACTCGTCTTCATCTCGTCGACGATGTTGATCGGGCTTATATCCGACGGGTCGGCGAGGACTGTCTCGTCGTTGCTCAAGGTGTTACTTTCAGAAGAGATTCGAAGGCGGACACCCTAGCCTGCGGCAGCGTGAATTGCCAGCCCCAAGGAGACGCAAGCATGGTTCAATCGGCGTTCAGACGAGACGACAGATAGGCCAGACGTGCGTTGCTGACTTGTGTGCTCGCGCCTGTGGGACTAGCGAGGCACAAAGAGGCACAATGGAGAGTCTTTGGGCCAGGGCGCCCGTATTCAGGAGGATGACTGTATGAAACTGGTTTCGAGGGCTTCGCTCGGCTTCGCGCTGGCCTTGGGCATGATCGCGACGGGTGTCGCGACGCCCGCATTTGCGAAAAAGGAAGCCAAGGCTCCTGAGCAATATGCGCCGCAGCTGAGCAAGGAATTCCGTGTTGCCATTACCGCGGCTCAACTAGCGGTAAAGACAGGCAATGCCGCTGACGCCGCAGCAAAGCTTGCCGCCGCCGACGCCATTGCGACGCAACCTGACGAAAAATTCTATGTTGGCGCCATTGGCTATGATATTTTCAAAATTACCAAGGATCCGGCCGCCGGACGCAAGGCGATCAACCAGATGATTGCCGCCAATTCCAAGCTGGCGACAAATGCGGCTGAACTGAATTTCGTTTCCGGTAACATGGCCTATGAGGCAGGAGATTATCCTGACGCGATTGCCAAGTTGACCGAAGCGGACCGGCTTGGCTCGAAGAGCGTGGACCGGCTTCTGCGAATCGCCGAGGCCAACTTCAAACTGAATCAGATACCGCAAGGTCTGACCTTTGTTGACCGCGCCGTCAGCGAATCAAGCGCGGCGGGGCAGAAACCGCCGGAAAGCTGGTATGCGCGTGCGGCATCGGTTGCAAGCGATGCATATTCGAAAAAGTCGCGTTCGCCGGCAAGTGATTTTGTCAGCCGCATCAGGCGGAACAGATCCAGCGTGAGCTGACCATCTGGCCGGGCGCCATCCCGATACGTCACAAGCGCACTGCGCCAG
>JANLST010000454.1:0-4242 GCA_031362505.1 Sphingomonadales bacterium | reverse complement strand
GTTCTGCCTCTTCCACCCCGCGCTTTTCGGCGAGCCGCTGGCGCACGCGTTCCATCGTGTCGGCAAGGCGTTCGTGCTCGACCGGCTTCATCAGATAATCGGTGGCCTGCGCCTCGAACGCGCGGATCGCGTGATCCGAATAGGCTGTGACGAAGACGAACAGCGGGGGTTCAACTTCCATCATCCCCGAAACGACCGAAAACCCGTCAAAGCCGGGCATCTGGATATCGAGGAAGACAAGATCTGGCTTGTGGGTCTTGATAGCACGGATCGCTTCGCGGCCGTTGATGCAGGTTTCGATGATGTCGACATCGGGATGCGCTTCGAGCCGCAATTGTAGGCCCTGAATTGCGAGTTTCTCATCATCGACAAGGATGGTCCGAATGGTCATGCTGTCTCCTGCTCGCGATAGGGGATGTCGATCGTCACTGAAAATCCTCCGCCCGCCTGATTGCCGAATTCAATGCGCTGATCCTCGCCATAGGCTTGCGCCAACCGGTCGCGAATATTCGCAAGGCCCACCCCTGTTGAGTCATTTGGGCGCTGCACCGCCCCATTCAAGCCGCCACCGGTGTCAGATACGGTGATCTGCACGCGATCCCCGATCAGTCGCGCCGCGACGCTGATATCCGCGCCGTCTTCCTGCGGTGTTACAGCATATTTGATGGCATTTTCAACCAATGGTTGCAGGAGCAACGATGGAAGCCGCGCCTTGGACGCTGCCGTGTCGATTTCGAATTCAGTGCGCAGCCTTTCCTCGAATCGCATCTTTTCGATCTCGAGATAGAGCTTCAGCGTTTCGACTTCCTGCGCCAGCGTGACTTGCGCGGTTGGCTCATAGACCAGGGTGTAACGCAGGAATGAGGACAGGCGCGACAGCATCGCATTGGCCCGCTCTGTCTGTTTGAGCAGGACAAGCGTCGAGATCGAATTGAGCGTATTGAACAGGAAATGGGGATTGAGCTGGTAGCGCAGCATGGCCAGCTGTGCCGATGTTGCCTGGCTTTCCAGTGCGGCAAGCTCGTCGGTCTGGCGTTCGACGATGATATAGAAATTGATGCCGTAATAAAGTGCGGACCAGGCGCCGAGCAGCAAAGTGTTGATCGTGACCGAGCCCAGGAACAGCGATCCATTAAACCCGGCGCCTTCCCGGTTCATCATGTTGAACATCCAGGCGTCGATCGTTGAATATATGGCAACGGCTGCCATCACGATGATCACGGAACCGCCCCATGTTACAAGCGGCTTGCGCAGGAGCAGCGAGCGGAAGATCGCCCCCATGACCAGCGTGATCGAATAGCCAGCCGCCGCCGAAACAAGAACCGGAATAACGAAAGACAGGCTCACCCCGTTGCCAACGCCAGATGCCATGCGCAGCATGAGATAGAACGTCCAACCTGCCGATTGGAGCATCCAGAACGCCCGGTTCTTGTCATCAAAAAAGGGTTGGGAACGCAGCCCGGGTATTTCCATCTTGATGTTCTAGCCCAAAGTTGCGACGGATTGAAGCTATGCTGGTCGCGGGTTATATTCGGTGCGACGTATAAGGAGAAAAGAGATGTCCGAAGGCGCATGCGCGACGTTCCATGATATGAGCCAGAGTACCCAGGAAGACTGGAACGCGATCATGACACATAACATCCCTTTTTCGCGCAGCGGCGGAAAGCGGGTGATTGAGCATCTCAAGCTGCTGGATGGCGATTTCGGCGGCTTCGCGATCGACCGGTTGCAACACAGCCTCCAGACCGCAACCCGCGCGCATCGTGACGGTCGGCCCGAAGATTATGTGGTGATGGCCCTGATCCACGATATTGGCGATACGCTGGGTGCCTATAACCATCCCGATATTGCCGCAGCCATCATCAAACCCTTTGTTTCCGAGGAGTTGCGCTGGATCACCGAGCATCATGGCATCTTCCAGGGCTATAATTTCTTCCATTATATCGGGCTGAACCGGAACATGCGGGACAAGTTCGAGGGCCATGAATATTATCAGGCGACGGCCGAATTCATTGAGAAATACGACTGCCCTGCCTTTGACCCGAACTATGATACGGCACCGCTGGAATTTTTCGAACCGATGTTGATGCGGCTGTTCGAATATCCGAAGAACAGCATCTACAAGCGCGAGGTCGTTGCCGAAGCGGCATAGTTGATTTGCGGTCATGAAGGTCAGGATGGCTCCCCGGGCCTGATTCGAACAGGCGGCCGTCCGATTAACAGTCGGATGCTCTACCGCTGAGCTACCGGGGAATATCGCCAAAGCGAGCGCGCGTATTAGCAACGCTTGGCCCGAATGCAACCCGCTTAAACGACAAATTGCTCCATCGTGATTCGATCGTCGAGGGCATGTTCGGGATCAAACATAAGCGTAAGTGCGGCGGCACGGTCGATTTCCACGTCAATCGTCCGCACATCGCGGACTTCGCGTTGGTCGGCCACAGCACTGACCGGTCGCTTGACGGCATCGAGCACACGGATGCTGATCCGGGCTGTATCCGGCAGGATTGCGCCACGCCAGCGGCGCGGCCTGAACGGGCTGATCGGGGTAACTGCCAAAAGACCGGATCCCAATGGCAGGATTGGCCCTTGTGCCGAAAGATTATAGGCTGTGGAGCCGGCAGGCGTAGAGACCAATACGCCATCGCACACCAGTTCGGGCAGCACGATCCGGTCATTGAGAGACACTTCGAGCTTTGCGGTCTGACGGGTTTCGCGCAAGAGCGAGACTTCGTTGATCGCAGGCAGTTCGATGCGTTGGCCATCGATGGTTTCGGCCACCATTCGCAAGGGCGATACGCTGAAGCGTTTGGCGCGTGCGATCCTTTCGTCGATCCCTTCAGCGCGCCACTCGTTCATGAGAAACCCGACCGTCCCGAGATTCATTCCGAATACGGGAAGAATCCGCTGTTCTTCGAGCATGGCGTGCTGCACCTGCAGCATGAAGCCATCTCCGCCCAGGGCGATGACCATTTCGGCATCGGCCAGATCGACCCAGTCCCGGCGCGCTCGCAATATTTCGGCCGCAGCTTCAGCTTCTTCAGTGGGTGACGCGAGGAGGGCCCAATTCATTTCCCTGGTCATCCGCCAGTGACACTCATGTGACGCGCCGTCGCAGGCGTTGAAAGATCAAACGCGTGTCGCCGAGGCTTGCGACCCAGCGCAAGATCGACCGCATCATCGACCGCCCCCAGTTCTCCCGAACGCAAAGCGGCGCGCAGGTCGACATTATCTTCATGCCCCAGGCACATATAGAGTTGGCCCGACGCCGATACGCGGATGCGATTGCATCCCTCACAGAAATTTTGGGTGAGGGGCGAAATGAAACCGACCCGGCTGCCGAGTTCTTTTACCTGCCAATAACGGGCCGGACCACCGGTGCGATGCGAGCTCGGGATCAGCGTGTAACGCGCAGACAGTTGCTCTTGTACCTTGGTAAGCGGCAGGAAGCGGTCCGTCCGGTCATCATCGATCATCCCCAATGGCATCGTCTCGATCAATGAAAGATCGAAGCCCTGCGACCCGCACCACTCGAGCATCGGCAGGATTTCCTGATCATTCAGTTCATCGAGCGCGACCATGTTGATCTTGACCTTGAAGCCTGCCTCCTTGGCCGCCTCTATTCCGTCAAGTACGCGGGCAAGATCGCCCGTGCGGGTGATATGGCGAAAACGGTCGGGATCGCGTGTATCGAGGCTGACGTTGATCCGCTCAATCCCAGCCGCGCGCAATCCGCCCGCATGATCGCGCAGGCGGCTCGCATTGGTCGTAAGTGTAAGCTCGTCGAGGCCATGGCCGATCAGTTTTCCAATTTCCCGGGCAACGTCAACTGCACCGCGTCGTGCCAGTGGTTCCCCGCCAGTCAATCGGATTCGGGTTACTCCGCGTGCCACAAATGCACGGGCGAGTTCTGCGATTTCTTCAAGACTGAGGATTTCGGAGCGTGGCAAAAACTCCATCGTCTCGGCCATGCAGTAGCGGCAACGCATGTCACAGCGATCCGTCAACGAAAGACGGACATAGCTGATCCGTCTTCCGAATTGGTCGCTTAAAAGGGGCGATGCGTCTGCCATGCGGTGTTGCTAGGCTGGGAGCGCGTGGCAGGCAAGTATATTGGAGAGTTGGCGTGAGACGCCCGCCAAGCTATCACCCATGCATGAGGGCCGCTGACACATCCGAAAACACGGTATCTGCGCATGCAAGCGCGGCGGAATCCCCTCTATTTGTATTGTCTTTCCGGCA
>JANLST010000395.1:0-2374 GCA_031362505.1 Sphingomonadales bacterium | reverse complement strand
CCAATCGGATTCTTCGCTGGCGCGGCAAGCACGATGCTCACCTTTGGGACAATCATGCCGATTCCGGTTCGGACAGAAACCCTTCTTCCCGATTGGGTTGCGATCGTCTTTGCGTTGTACGCCGTCTGGCGGATCATTGGTATTTTGCGGAGAATCCGAAGCGAGAGGCGTGTCGCCAAACATGTCTGGGCTCCGCATGAGGCAACCCTTATCATCGGGATTACTTTTGTCATCATGCTGCTGAGCGTAGGCGCCTGGGCCTATACCGATCTGTTGTCGCGATTGGCCATGGGCATGTCGGACAATGCCGATTGGCGGGCGATCCTTTTTGTTGCCTTGCTTGGCGGGGCGACCCTTGGCGGCTGGACGGCCGGGCGATTATCAAGCCGCAGGCCAACCTTGTCTGGAATGGCCCGTTGCTTCACAGGTGGATTGCTGATGGGTTGGGGCAGCGCCCTTATACCGGGTGGCAATGACGGCCTCATTCTCATTGGCATGCCTCTTTTCCAGATGCATGCCTGGGTTGCGATTTTTTCGATGTGTGCAACTATCTGGATCGCCTTCAAGGTTGAGAAGGCATTCGGGCAAGGATAGGTCATGACCAGACGGATGTTCGGACGGACACGCGCTGTCGGATCGCTCGTATTGGCCCTGTCGCGTGTACCTGCATGGCTTTGTTATCCCCAGAAATCCAGCCAGGCTCGCCATCATGAGCAGGCCTTTTTCAAAACCATTGTGAATGGCTTCGGGATCCGGATTGAACGATCCGGCCAGCAATCGAAAGTCGCGGGGACTCTCTACATCATGAACCATATCAGCTGGGCAGACATTCCAGTGATGATGGCGATCCTCGATGCCGACTTCGTTGCCAAATCGGATATCCTGGACTGGCCCGGTATCGGCGCGCTGGCGCGGCGTTTCGACCCTGTATTTGTCGCACGCGGTCGGCGCGGTCAAAGCCATGATCAGGCAAGCACCATCCGGGTGCGACTGTCGGCAGGACGATCCGTTATCCTTTGCCCCGAAGGAACGACATCGAACGGCTTAACCATTCTGCCATTCCGCACCACCTTGTTCGCGGCAGCCGACACAGCGATTGCGGTCCAGCCAGTGGTCCTGCGATATCTGGATGTCAGCGGGGAGCCGCTTTCGCCCGAACGCATGCGCGAGGTTGTATGGATCGGGGAGGATGAACTGCTGCCGAGCGCCATGCGATTTGCCAGCCGTTCGGTTCAGGCGAACGTTGCGTTTCTGCCGCCAGTCGATGCGCCGTCTGGCGGGCGCAAGCCAATAGCCCAAATGGTGCGCGAACAGATGCTGGCCGCTTATGCCGCCGCCCCAAACCGCCCGAGATAGCGTTCCGAAATTGCCGCAACCGGCATTACGATGAACACGTCGACAGTGTTGAACGGAGCATCGATCACCGCACCGTCACCGACCATCGCCCCGACCCGGAGGTAGCCCTTGATAAGTGGGGGGAGCTTGCGCATCGCTTGGCGGGGATCGTAGCCGCCGATGGGAAGACGTGCCATTTCGACATAGCGTGCCGGATGGGCCATCGCGCGAAGCGGCCGGGGCGCCAGGTGATTGTGATACAGATAGGAAAGCGTGTCGGCATGATCGTCGGGGTTCGTCCCAAGGAAGCTGGCGCAACCAAACATCATCGAAATGCTGTGTTTCTCAAGATAGTGTGCAATGCCGCGCCACAGGAGCTGGATCGTTCCGGCATCACGATAGGCCGGAGCAACACAGGAGCGGCCCAATTCAAGCAGCTCTTGATGTCCCTCTGACTGTCCGCCGAGAGCGTCGATGACATACTCGCCAGCGGTGTAGAAGCCGCCGCGTTCTCGGGCGACGCTTTCACGCAGGAGACGATAGGTTCCCACCACTTTGGGTTTTCCTCCAACGCTGTCTTCGACCAGGAGATGGTCGCACACCAAGTCAAATGGATCGGCATCGAGGCCAATGATTCCATTTTCCACTGATGCACCGCGTTCGGCACAAAAAACCTCCCATCGCAATCTTTGCGCGGCGATGATGTCACCTTCCGTCGATGCCAAGCGAACAGAGAGATGTCGGGCCTCAGCACTCACAACTTGATTGATTGTCATCGTCGGATCTCCTTTCTATTCTATCAGGGAAGGATGCCACGGTTTGGCGAGTGCACCAGTTGGCCCGTGGGAGGGATTGCACTTATGGAAATGCAGCAGGTTCGCTATTTCGTGGCTTTGGCGCAAACGCTGAACTTCACGCGCGCGGCCGAAGCGTGCAACGTGACGCAGCCGGCGTTGACTCGTGCCATCCAGCAACTCGAGCACGAGCTTGGAGGGCCGTTGTTCAATCGCGAACGCGGCAATTCGCACCTCACGGAACT
>JANLST010000389.1:0-3101 GCA_031362505.1 Sphingomonadales bacterium | reverse complement strand
GCAACATCGGCGGAGCGGCCGATAATCGTAGGCGATTTGCCACCCAGCTCAAGGGTGACCGGCGTCAGATTATCGGCCGCCGCATGAAGGATGTGCTTGCCGATTCCCGTCGCACCCGTGAAAATCAGATGATCGAATGGCAATTCCGCAAATGCCTTCCCGACATCAGGTCCACCGCTCACGAACAGCGCCTCGGTCGCGTCGAAATATTTCGGCCCGACCGTTTCGAACAGGGCGGCAACGGTCGGCGTGAATTCCGACGATTTGACCATGACCCGATTGCCGGCGGCAAACGCTCCCGCAATGGGACCCATGGTCAACTGGACAGGAAAATTCCACGGTGCGATGATCCCGATTGAACCCTTGGGCTGGTATTCGACAATCCCCTTCGCACCGAGCAGACCAAGCGGAAAGTCAAGCTTGCGGCGCTCGGGCCTCATCCATTTGTCGAGATTCTTCATCGAATGTTTGAGCGTACGGATCGATGCGGTGATGTCGGCGATCCAGCTCTGTTCGGCGCTTCGATGACCGAAATCCTCAGACATCGCGTCCACAAAGGCCTGGCCATGATCGACCAGCAAGGCCACAGCCCGTTGCAGCCGATCCTTGCGTGCCGCAGCCGATACAGGAAGCTCTGCAGTAAAGGCGGTCCGCTGCGCCTGCAATGCTGACAGCATCTGGTCCTTGGTGATTGCCATGTTTCCGCTCCATTTTTCTGGTTCTGAATTGCAATCCGATATGACGGGCGCTTTGTCTCAGGGCAAGTCAAAGTCTAACAACATGCGACGCCTTGCCACGAATTTGGTATCGTATCGTCAAGGATTTTGGACTAGCCGTCACCGCAATCCATCGAAGAGGACATAGTGTGACATTTTTGATTACCGGAGTAGCGGGTTTTATAGGTTTCAGCTTGGCAGAGCGCCTCCTCGCGCGCGGTGATGTCGTGATCGGGATCGACAATATTAACGACTATTACGATCCCGAACTGAAAAAGGCGCGCATCAAGGATCTGGCCGATCGCCATGGCAACCAGTTCACATTTCGAAGGGTCGACTTTTCCGATGATATTGCACTGGACAAAACCCTTGGTGACATTCCGTTCGACGGGATCGCACACCTCGGGGCGCAGGCCGGCGTTCGCTATTCGATAGACAATCCGCGCGCCTATGTCCGATCGAACCTTGTCGGGCACCTCAATATGCTGGAAGTTGCCCGCGCCAGGAAAACCCCGATGGTCTATGCGTCCAGTTCGTCTGTCTATGGCGGCAATGTCCAGCTGCCGTTCAGCGTCGAAGATCGTGTCGATCACCCGATCTCGCTCTATGCCGCGACGAAAAGAGCGGACGAACTGATGAGTGAGACCTATGCTCATCTTTATCGCATCCCGCTGACAGGACTTCGTTTTTTTACGGTCTACGGCCCCTGGGGTCGTCCCGACATGGCCATGTGGCTTTTCACCCGCGACATCATGGCCGGGCGGCCGATCAAGGTCTTCACCCAAGGCAAGATGAAGCGGGACTTCACCTATATCGACGACATCATTTCAGGCGTCGTTGCATGTCTGGACGCGCCTCCGCCGGATGATGGCTCAATAAAGGCCGGTGGCAGCAAGGAGCCACATCGCCTTTACAATATCGGCAACAACAAATCCGAAGAACTGATGGACATGATCGCGATGATCGAAGCCGAATGCGGACGAAGGGCAGAATTTGATTTCCAGCCGATGCAGGCAGGCGACGTGCCGGAATCACATGCAAACATTGATGCGATATCGCACGATCTTGGATATGCTCCAACGACTCCAATTTCTGTCGGCGTGCCTCGCTTCGTCAATTGGTACAAAAGCTTCCACGGTCTGCGATAGGGACACCGGATTGCTACTGCTGGAGCATCCATAGCGGAAAGGCGGTCAAGGCCATCAGCGCGCCAAGCGGCAAGCGATCCGTTGCCTGGACTTTTCGTCCATTAGCCCATTGCAAGCCAATAAAGAGCAGGCCGACACCGCTTGCTCCCAACACGACAAATGGCAGTGCCTGCCAGCCAAGCATCCCGCCGATTGCGCCCAACAATTTGGGATCGCCGCCACCAAGGCCTTCCCGATTGCGAAGCCATCGATACGCAGTCGCGATAACGGCAAGCGTTGCGAAACCGGCTATGGCTCCGATAGCCCTGTCCAACAACGATGGGGCAAGTCCAGTGAGGCCGGAAGCAATTCCAACCAGCGCAAGCGCGCCGGTCAACCGATCCGGAAGCCAGAAATGTTTCAGATCAAGTGCCGCCAGCGCAATCAGCAGCCAACCAAACAGTGCGCCAGTGAACCCGGCCTGCCCGGGGGCGACAAGCATCGCCGTGCCGCCGGTCAGTGCGCAGAGACCCTCAATGACAATGTGCGATCGATCGATCCCTGCGCCGCAAACCCGGCATTTCCCGCGAAGCCATACAAAGCTGACCAACGGGATCAGGTCTTTCGCATTGATCACTTGACCGCAATGATCGCAGCTTGAACGCCCCTTCGAGACACCCCTTCCCTTCGGCCACCGCAGCACCACCGTCGCCAGAAAACTGCCTGCGACGAGCCCGAGCAGCGCCCCTCCAAGTGCCCAGATCCAGAGTGGAAGAGAGTATGTATTCAGGGTTTTAGCTCGTCGGGATCAACGCCCCAAAGCGCCGTCGCTTCGACATAGCCAATTTTCCCGAGAACATCGATCCTGCACCAGCCATTTCGGCACTCGCTCAGCTTGCCAACCACCCCTGGTTCCGCCCGCCATACAATCCGAGATGAAGCATTCGGGGCCTCCCTCAAAGGCTGGACCTCTCCCTTGATGAGCCCGGCACGATCATCGCTGAGCAGATTGGCCTGCATCCAGCCTTGGGTTCCGTCGGGGTCCTCGATCTTCCGCCAATTGGGATAGGTTTCGATCACTTTTACCGGAAGGCCTGCGCGCTGATAGAGCCAGTTTGCCGGAAACTGCCGCCCCGGACCTGTGCGCATGCGCGCCTGACCAGCGGAAATTGATGCCCAATAGGGAGTCTTCTTCTGGGCGATCACGGGGGTTGCCGATACAAGCCCCCAAACTGCTGCAACAACCAGGATCGCCCGG
>JANLST010000388.1:0-9272 GCA_031362505.1 Sphingomonadales bacterium | reverse complement strand
CTTCGATTGGCCAGGCCGACGCCGGTCAAGGAAGGGCTGGATATCGGCTTCGCTCAAGGGAAGTCCCGGCGGACAGCCATCGACCACCGCACCCAGCGCAGGCCCGTGGCTTTCCCCCCAAGTGGAGAAGCGAAAGACATGGCCGAAACTGTTGAAGCTCATCTAACCTATTCTCTCAAAAGCAGGCGCATAGTCCGCACGGCCTCTTTCGGGCAGCGGGAGCGCGCTGTCCAGAGCAAGCGCCATGAAATGCGGCCCGGCATAGGGCGACTCATAGGGCGCGGCGGTTTCGACACGAAAGCCAAAGCGCGGGTAATAGTTCGGATGAACAAGCACGAAGCATAGGCGAACACCAAACGCGGGAAGCCGGGCCAGTCCATCCCGAATGAGCGCCGTGCCAATGCCGAGGCCCTGATAGGCCGGAAGCACTCCAACCGGCGCAAGGCCCACAGCGGCCACCGATTTGCCATCGGCTGTCACTGTCATCCGACTGAACAGCACATGGCCCACCCGCGCGCCCTCTATGCCTGCCACGAGCGAAACAAGAACATCGCCATCGGCTTCCAGCATGCGCACCAGTTTCACTTCAGCATCACTACCAAAGGCCTCAGCATGGATCGCGTCGATGCCGTGAGCGTCTGCAGGCGTCGCGTTTCGGGTCAACATTCAGACGAGCGCGATATCCGGTGCGTCCTCGGCCTTCATGCCGATGACGTGATAGCCGGCATCGACATGGTGCGTCTCGCCGGTGACCCCGCTCGACAGATCGGACAGCAGATAAAGCCCCGCGCCGCCGACATCTTCGATCGTGATATTGCGCTTGAGCGGGCTGTTATATTCGTTCCACTTCATGATGTGGCGGAAATCGCCGATCCCCGAAGCCGCCAATGTCTTGACCGGCCCGGCCGAGATCGCATTGACCCGGATATTGTCGCGGCCGAGATCGACCGCGAGATATTTGACGCTCGTCTCAAGGGCGGCCTTGGCCACGCCCATCACGTTGTAATGCGGGATGACCTTTTCGGCGCCATAATAGCTGAGCGTCAGCAGCGCGCCGCCATCGGGCATCATCGCCGAGGCCCGCTTGGCCACCGCTACAAAGCTGTAGACGCTGATGTTCATCGTCATCAGGAAATTGTCGAGGCTGGTATCGACATAACCGCCGCGCAACTCATTCTTGTCCGAAAAGCCGATCGCATGGACGACGAAATCGATCGTCGGCCATTTCGCAGCCAAAATCTCGAAGGTTTTGTCGAGTGCGGCCATGTCTCCAACATCACAATCAATCAGGAAATCGCTGCCGAGTTCGTCCGCCAGTGGTCGGACGCGTTTTTCAAGCGCCTCTCCCTGATAGGAGAAGGCCAGCTCCGCGCCTTCGGCGTGAAGCTTCTTCGCAATGCCCCAGGCGAGGCTGCGATCATTGGCGAGGCCCATGATCAGCCCGCGCTTACCCTTCATGTATCCAGCCACTTGGCCTCCACGAGTTCATCCAACATTCTATGGTCCCTTAGCGGATGGTTGCCAGGGTTTGCCAGTGCTGCATTGATATGGGCCGCAATCACCAGTCCATAGCCGACCAGCCAGAAGAACAACATGGCGACCATCACCCCGGCAAGGCCGCCATAGGTCAGCGTATAACCGCCAAAAAGGCCCAGAGCCTTGGGGAGCAGGAGCAGTGCCACATACCACCAGAGCGTCACGAACAAGGCGCCCGGCCATTTGGGATAGCCCCGTCCCCGATACTGGCGCGGTGCGAGCGACCAGAAAAGAAGATAGCCCGAAAAGAAAGTCATCAGGATCGGAACGAACCGAGTGCTGGCAATCCGGTCTGCGACCGGGCCCGCTGCTGGCACGAAGCGCATGATCACTTCTTCGGCTGTGGTCAGGATGATCTGGATCGAAAACGCCGCGATCAACATCCCCACGGCGACCACGATGATCACAACCCCGATCAGCCGGTATTGCCAGAAGGGGCGATCATATTCGGTCCCATAAGCGCGGCGCAGGATTTCCCGAATCGTCTCGATAAAGCTGCCGACCGTCCAGACGCCAATCGCTGCGCCAAACCACAACAATGGACCGGTCCGAAGCGAAAGGACCTGAGCGGCCGTCGCTTCGATCATTGCGCCCACCGAAGGTGGAAAGGCCCTCACGATCGAATGCACCGCAGCCAGATTTTCCTCAGGCCGGCCGAGAAGTTGTGCAGCCGCCGCGAGGATGATGAAAAACGGAAACATTGCCAGCAAGGTCAGATAGGCAAGGTTTCCGGCATGGATGAACCCGTCATTGTAGACGCCGACGACCGTCCGGCGCAGGAATTCGAAGACCCGCGATCCCGGCCCGATATGGCTGAGGAATCCCTTGCGGTGAGGGTGGGCGTCCGGATGAACCCGCCGCGCTTCGGGCGATTCGGGGGATACGTCACGCACTAGGCCAGGTTCGCGCGGAGATCGCGACGATCCTCCCAACCGTCCACAAAGCTATTGAGGGCTGGGTCATCGCTGGGAATGTCGATCATCAGCGTCACCAGCTGATCTCCGCGTACTCCGGTCCTGGATGAAAAACCGCGCCCCTTCAATCGCAGAACCTTGCCGGACGTCGACCCTTTGGGAATGTTGAGCATCACGGCACCCTCAACCGTTGGCACTTTGACCGGACCGCCCGCCAATGCCTCTTTCAAGGTCACAGGCAAGTCGAGTCGAACATTGTCCCCATCCCTGGCAAAGCTGCGATGGGCGCGTACCTCGATCGTGACGATGGCATCCCCCGCACCGCCAGGGCCCGGTTGTCCCTTTCCCGAAAGTTTCATCTGCGTGCCTGTTTCGACCCCAGCCGGCAATTTGAGGTCGATCGTCTTGCCATCCTGCAAAGTGATTCGCTGTGGCGCAAGGCTGGCGGCATCCTCGAATGAGATCGCAAGCCGATAGGCGACATTTGCGCCCTTGGGTGGCGGAGCGGCTCGCCCGCCGAAACCGCCAAATCCACCGCCGCTGCCGCCGCCGCGCGCCCGGCCACCGCCAAAAAGCCCTTCAAAAAGGTCGCCGAGATCGGCCGCTGCCGCATCGCCAAAGCCGCCCTGGAACCCACCCGAACCGCCGCGAGATCCGCCCTGCTGACCGCCAAAGCCCGCAAAGGGGTTGGCGGGATTGCCCTGATCGTCAATTTCGCCGCGATCAAACTGCGCACGTTTGTCCTTGTCAGACAACAAGTCATAGGCGTTCGTCACCTGGGCAAAGCGTTCCGTCGCCTTGGGATTGTCCCGATTCGTATCGGGATGAAGTTCCTTGGCGAGCTTGCGATACGCCTTTTTGATATCGGCTTCGGTCGCTCCGCGCGCCACGCCAAGGATTGAATAAGGATCTGCCATTTGCCTTAGCTAGTGATTGGGCAGGGGCACGGCAAGATTTCAGGCCTGATCGGACTTTAATTGCTCATGATGCCGGATCACTTCATCGATGACGAAGCGGAGGAATTTCTCCGTAAAATCGGGATCGAGATCAGCCTCTGCCGCAAGTTTGCGAAGCCGTGCGATCTGTAATTCCTCCCGCGCCGGATCGGCCGGCGGCATTGCGTTTTCGGCCTTGTAGCGCCCGACCGCCTGCGTCACCTTGAATCGCTCGGCGAGCATATGGACCAAAGCCGCATCGATATTGTCGATACTCTGGCGAAACTGCTGTAACGGATCGAGGGTCATAGAACGAAGTTCTTGTTCGCAAATGACGGTCGATGCAAGCGCCAACACCGGCTTTGCACTTGCGCCGCTATCACTTGCCCGCCAGAGGAGTCAGCATCATGACGGCAACGCTTCATCGTATTGGTTCCGACCGGCAACCTTCGCTTGACCATGTGATCACGCTGGTTGCTGCCGAGATGAACCAGGTCAATGCCGTGATCCTTGAACGTATGCAGTCCCAGATTCCGCTGATCCCGGAACTGGCGGGACACCTTATCGCTGGCGGTGGAAAGCGGATGCGGCCAATGCTGACGCTCGCGACCGCCCGGTTGCTCGACTATTCCGGCACGCGGCACCACAAGCTCGCCGCGACGGTGGAGTTTATTCACACGGCGACCCTTCTCCACGATGATGTCGTGGACGGATCGGATCTCCGGCGTGGCCGACGCACGGCCAACATTATCTGGGGCAACCCTGCCAGCGTGCTTGTGGGAGATTTCCTGTTCAGCCGTGCCTTCGAATTGATGGTTGAGGATGGCAGCCTGAAGGTTCTGAAAATCCTCTCCAACGCATCAGCCGTGATTGCGGAAGGCGAAGTCAACCAGTTGACGGCCCAACGCCAGATCACGACCGGCGAAGACAAGTATCTCGACATCATTGGTGCCAAGACCGCGGCGCTTTTTGCCGCAGCCTGCCGGATTTCGGCTGTGGTTGCAGAGCGTGATGAAGCGACCGAGGAAGCGCTGGACAGTTTTGGCCGAAACCTTGGTATCGCCTTCCAGCTTGTCGATGACGCCATAGATTATGCCTCGGACGCTGAAACGATGGGCAAGGGCGTGGGCGACGATTTTCGAGATGGAAAGGTCACTTTGCCCGTCATCCTCGCCTATGCGCGAGGCGGGACAGACGAACGGACGTTCTGGCAAGCCGCAATGGAGGGGCGGCGGATATCCGACGCCGATCTTGAGCACGCCAAGATCCTCCTCGGCGAAACCCGCGCGATCGACGACACGCTGACGCGCGCGCGCTATTATGGTCAACGTGCGATCGACGCACTTGGACCATTTGCAACCAGCGCAGCCAAGAACGCCTTGATCGAAACGGTCGAGTTTGCCATTGCCCGAGCCTATTGAGACGCTCCCCGTCCTGGGCGTATTGCCCGCTTTTCTAGCCTGTCTGCATGACAATTCAAATGTGGTCCTGATTGCTCCGCCCGGCGCTGGCAAGACAACTGCAATCGCTCCTTCGTTGCTGGCACAACCCTGGTGTACTGGCAAAATCCTGCTTCTCTCCCCCCGTCGTCTTGCCGCACGTTCAGCGGCAGAACGCATGTCTGAATTGGCTGGAGAGCCGGTTGGCGGCACAATTGGCTATGCGACCCGGATGGATTCAAAGCAATCGGCGAAGACACGCATCCTGGTCCTGACCGAAGGCATTTTCCGTACCCATATCCAGGCCGATCCTGAACTCGCAGGCATCTCCGCCGTGATCTTTGACGAAGTTCATGAGCGCAGTCTCGACGGCGATTTCGGGTTGGCTCTTGCTCTTGATGCACAGTCGGCTTTGCGCGCCGACCTGCGGATCATAGCCATGTCGGCTACGCTCGACGGCACCAGATTTGCCGGGCTGATGGCGGCGCCTGTGATCACAAGCGAAGGACGGCAGCATTCGCTAACCCTCAAACATGTCGGCCGGCAGGCCGCAGTCCGGATTGAGGATGATATGGCGGCGACGATCCGCCGGGCGCTCGCCGAAGAGGAGGGCGATGTGCTGGCATTCCTGCCGGGTGTGGCCGAAATCGAACGAACGGCGGAGCGACTCGACGGCATCGAGGCGATTATCCACCGCCTCCACGGCAGACTCGATCCGGCCGAGCAACGCGCGGCGATCCGCAGGGGGGCTACTCGCAAGGTGATTCTCGCGACCAGCATTGCCGAAACAAGTTTGACGATCGATGGCGTCCGGGTGGTAGTCGATAGCGGCCTTGCCCGCCGCGCCCGTTATGATCGCGCTGCAGGTGTGACCCAGCTTGTGACAGAACGCGTCAGCCAGGCCGCCGCGACACAAAGGGCAGGACGGGCAGGGCGACAGGGGCCTGGCGTCGCCTATCGGCTGTGGGAAGAAGCCGCCACGTCAGGCTTGGCACGATTTGATCCACCAGAAATACTCGAAGCCGACTTGTCGCCGCTGCTGCTCGACTGCGCGCTTTGGGGTGTCAACGACCCGGCAACGCTGTGCTGGCTCGATCCTCCACCACGATCCGGAATTTCCGAAGCAAAAAAACGTTTGGAGGCGCTCGACGCGGTCGACCATGAAGGCCGTCCGACAGAGCACGGTCGCGCGATTGCCCGGTTGCCACTCCCTCCGCAGCTCGCCCATATGCTGGTATGCGCCGGCAAGCGGGGGGCGGGTTCACTTGCCGCTGAAGCGGCGATGCTCCTCTCCGAACACGGATTGGGAGGCACTGATCCCGATCTTTCGGTGCGGCTCGAGCGCTGGCGGCGTGAAACAGGCAGGCGCGCCGAAGCGGCACGCAGTCTGGCGCGCCGCTGGGCGGGCATGGTCAAAGGTCCATCCGGAGACGGAGGCGATCTGGCCCAGTGCATCGCGCTCGCCTTTCCGGATCGGGTCGCAAAACGTCGCGGCGCAAGCGGTGAACACTGGCTCAGCGCCGGTGGCCGCGGCTTCCGGTTCGACCCTTCACTTCCCCTTGCGCGCAACGAATGGCTAGCGGTCGCAGACATCCAGGGTGCTGCGGCGGGTGCCCGGATCCTTTCAGCCGTGGCGATCGAAGCAGGCGCCGTCGAAACGCTCTTCGCTGACCGCATCGAGAGCGGCGTTCATGTCAGTTTTGACCCCGTGACAGGTAGCGTCCAGACAACCAGCGGAAAGCGGCTTGGCGCCATCACACTATCGAAAGCCGAAAATGCACAGGCCAGCGCCGAGGCGATCGTGACCGCGCTGGTCAATGGCGTGCGCGAGCACGGGCTTGGTGTGATTGGCTGGCCCCGATCCGTTCTGGATCTTCGCCACCGCGCCCAGTGGGCCGGATTGAAGATGCTGGCCGATGAGGCGCTTTTGGAGACACTCGACCAATGGCTCTCCCCTTTGCTCGCAGGCAGAAGGCGCTTGACCGAGATGGATGCAGACGCACTTCATTCTGCGCTGCGGGCGCTTCTTGCATGGGATGGACAGCGCGAGCTTGAGCAACTCGCTCCTTCACACTTCACGTCGCCAGAAGGCTCAACCCACACAATCGACTATGCAGCCGAGGCTGGTCCAACGGTCACCCTTCGGGTCCAGGCGCTTTTCGGGTCAGCCGATCACCCGACGATTGGACCGGACAAGACCCCGCTGATCCTGTCGCTTACATCACCCGCCGGCCGGCCGATCCAGACCACACGAGACTTGCCCGGCTTCTGGCGCGGAAGCTGGGTAGATGTCGCCAAGGAAATGCGGGGCCGCTATCCACGGCACAACTGGCCCGACGATCCGGTCTCGGCGGTCGCCAGCCTGAGGACCAAGAAGTCTCTTGATCGGAGCCGGTGATTGAGGGAAAGGGCGTTGTATGACCCATGTCCGCCTTTACCAGAAACCAAAGAATGCGATGCAGTCAGGCCGTCACGGCACCGACAGCTGGATACTCGAATATGAGCCCAGCGATGCGCAGCGCGCCGATCCACTGATGGGCTGGGCCGGAAGCGCCGACACGCGCCGGCAATTGGTGCTGGCCTTTCCGTCACTTGAGGCCGCAAAGGCCTATGCCGATGCAAAGGGGCTTGTCGCAAATATCATTCCAGCGCCCAAGAAAGTCCTGAAACTTCAGGCCTACGCAGACAACTTCAGATAAGCTGGCCGGCCAGCAGGGTCAGCAGCTTTGCATCCATCACGCAGCCTTCACTTCTTTTGGTCGCGATAAAGTCTGCCATGCTGTCGAGCGGAATGCGGTGGACAATGATGTTCTCTCCATCGACGCCACCGCCTTCGCCGACTCTTTCCAACCCATGCGCGCGCACAAAGAAGAAGCTCTCGCTGACCATGCCGGGCGAGGAATAAAATTCACCGATCCTTTCGATTCGCGCGGCACGAAATCCGGTCTCTTCCTCAAGCTCGCGCGCAGCAGCGTCTTCGAGGCACTCACCCTCGGTGTCATCGCCGATAAGGCCAGCTGGCAGTTCAAGACAGTTTGCCCCCAGCGGCACGCGAAATTGCTCCACCAGCAGAACATGGCCATCGTCAATCGCCAAGATGACTGCAGCCTTGATACCACGCGCACGTGAGACATACTCCCATTTCCCGCGCGTCTTGGTAGTGATGAAGCGACCCTGCCAAACAATCTCTTCGGTCTCGCTGTCGCTCACAGTTCGATCAACCGGTCCGGTAATTCGTTCTTGTCGTCGGCCTCACGCGGGAAATGTGCTCCCAGTATTGCTCCGACATCTCCAATCGCAGCAACCATGCCATCGGCGATTCGTCCTTCGCGGACTTCGGACACGAGCTTCGCCATCGCTTCTCCCCAGATTTCGGGCGCGACATTCGCATGGATTGCTTCGTCGGCGACGATTTCAGCCTTATGTTCTGCCATCGACAGATAGATCAGAACGCCGGTCCGGCCTGAGGTGCGGCGTTCGGCACCAACCTTGAAATACCGGATCGCGCGCCTGCGCACGCGTTCTGCCTTGACAATTGATGGGGTCAGAAAAATCCGTAACGGCATCCATTGGAGGATCAGCCGCATCGCCAGAAATTTGAGGACGAAGACGGCAAGCGCCAGTTCGAACGCTTCGGCGAGCGACCATTCGGTCACCCAGCCATTCGAGAGCCAGCCCGCGACACGGAAATAGAAATCGGGAAAGGCGGCAAGTGCGGCAAGCGCAAGCACTCCAATGCTGACCGACCACCACAGCGCGATATCCAGATAGCGATCTGATGCGTCGGCAATGATCGTCACAATTTCGCCTGCCGTATTCCCTTCGGCATCATGGACGGCCATGCTCACCCGTTGGTGATCGGCTTCGTTCATCATCGCCAATCTCGCCATCACCACCCCCCGGAGGCGCCACCGCCCCCGAATGAACCGCCGCCGCCGGAAAAACCTCCGCCACCACCGAAGCCGCCTGAGCTTCCGCCGCCCCAGCCACCGCCGCCCGAACCCCCGCCCCAGATGATCACCGGGCCGGAGCCAAGCCGCCGTCCGCGACCCTTGCCGAAGATGGAACGGAGCAACGGCAGGATGAAGAAGAAAAAGATGAACAGCCAGAAGATCGCGGCACTGATCGAATCGCCCTTCTGGGCCTTGCCCGATTGCGCGGCCAGTTGCGCGGCATATTTGGCGGCTTCGTCGGGCGGCAGCTTCAACTGGGCGATGATCGCGTCGGTTCCGGCGCTAATCCCGCCGGGAAAATCGCCTGACTTGAAGGCAGGCACAATCTGCGTGTTGATGATCACGCTCGAGAACGCATCGGTCAGGATGGGCTCGAGTCCGTAACCAACCTCGATCCTGACCTTGCGGTCATTGGGGGCAACCAACAGGATCGAGCCGTTATTCTGGTCTTTCTGCCCGATTCCCCAAGCCCGGCCGAGCCGGTATCCATAATCG
>JANLST010000367.1:0-1770 GCA_031362505.1 Sphingomonadales bacterium | reverse complement strand
AAAGCGAAAATGCCCTATGCCGTCGTATTGACGGCCGATCATGGCGGGCATGATGCTCCTGAGCGGAACCGTCAGGATGCATTGCCTGCCGCCGAACGGGCTGACGTTATGCTGTCGGCGGGAGCGGTGGGGACAAAGATTGCGGCTCAATTCCAGATGTCGGGAAGCGCGCTCATCGGCCGTGGAAATTTCGGAGACATGTATTTGTCGGCCAGTATCCCGACCGAGAAACGCCAGGCGGTGCTCGACGCTTCGATCGCGACCTATCGTGCGCACCCCCAGGTCGCCGCTGTGTTCAGCGCAGCGGACATTGCTGCGGCCCCGGTACCGCAGCCGCCGGTTGACGAATGGTCGCTGCTCGATCGCGTCAAGGCGAGCTATAATCCGGAGCGGTCGGGCGACTTCATCGTCCTGCTCAAGCCATTCGTGACGCCGATTCCCGAAGCTCTTGCCGCGTCCGGATTTGTCGCCACCCACGGCTCGCCCTGGGGATATGACCGCCGGGTTCCGATTCTCTTCTGGTGGAAGGGAATCGCAGGTTTTGAGCAGCCCAACGCCATTGAGACGGTCGATATCATGCCGACGTTGGCAAGCCTGATCGGGCTTGGCGTGCCGGCCAGTGAAATTGACGGACGCTGCCTTGATCTGATCGCTGGGGCGGACAGCAATTGCAACTGAGCCTTGTGAAACCTGTTCATCGCGCGTAACTTTTCAGTCTGATAGGATGAGTGCCTCAAATGCCACTAGGCAGAGGATGGAGGATTGGTGATGCGCAGGCGGATAGTTTCATCGACGTTGGTCGCAATGCTGGCCATGAGTGCGCCCTTGTTTGCTGCCGGCGGCGGAGGCGGTGGTGGTGGTGGAAGTGCTCCCAGCGATTCTGCACCCCAATATGATCCTGTCGCTGAATACACCAAAGGAGCGGCTGCGCTCCAGGCAAAGGATTTCAAGGCCGCCAAGACCGCGTTCGACCATGTTCTGGCAAGTGCGCCACGTGATGCCAATACCAACTATCTGGCCGGCATTTCGCGACAGGGCCTGGGCGACTGGAAGGGCGCCAGGAAGTTCCTCGAAAAGGCGACGAAAATCGACCCCAACATGACAAGCGCCTGGCGCGAACTTGGCGTGACCTATGCCAAGCTGGACGATAAGCCTAAAGCTCAGGCAACACTTGCCGCCTTGCAGGCCAAGGCAAGTGCGTGCGCTGACACTTGCCCTGCGGCGGCCGAATTGAAGGTGGCGATCGATGCTGTCGCTGCAGCGCTTTCCGGTACGCCAACTGCATCACTGAGCCCGGATCGCAGTCTTCTTTTCGCCAGCGCCGCGGCGGGCGACGCGCTCTATCTCGATGCTGTCGCGCAGATCAACGAACACCGATACGAAGATGCGATCGGTACACTCAAGGCGGCGCAGGCCAGCTTTGGCCCTCATCCCGATATCCTGACCTATCTCGGCTTCGCCAATCGCAAGCTCAAGCGGTTTGAAGTGGCCGAAAGATACTATCTCGCTGCGCTTGCCGTTGCACCCAACCATCGCGGCGCGACGGAATATTATGGCGAACTCATGGTCGAACGGGGCGACCTTGCAGGCGCGCGGTTGAAACTCGCGGCACTGGATAACCAATGCCGGTTCGGCTGTGCCGAGGCGGAGGAATTGCGTCGTTGGATCACCGCAGGCCACTCGCCCCATTCCTGATCAGGCTTGGGCTGGTCCTGTTCGCCAGCGCAGGAGCCAGTGCCAATGGCCCCCTGCCGTTTCGCGAAGCCAATT
>JANLST010000313.1:0-1994 GCA_031362505.1 Sphingomonadales bacterium | reverse complement strand
AAGGCGGCAAGACTTGGCAAGACCGCGCCGGTCATGCAAGTGTAACCATCAGGCAAGCGGAACAGGGGATTCGGGAATGCCCGACGAAAAGCCAGTCTATTCACCAAATGCCGTGCATCTTGTGCGAACGACGCAGCAAATCAATCTGTCCTTGAGCCAGATGGCCGACCAGAAGGCCTCGATTCTGATGGGCGCCACTTTTGTTGTTTTCACCATCTCTATCGGCCAGGCCGGTAAACAGGGAGCGACTGCTGCAATCATCGTTCTTGCGTTGTTTTCCTTTGTCTCGGCGATGCTCGCTGTATTTGCCATTCTGCCATCGATTGGTGCCAAGCCTGCGTCTGGCGGAAATCGCAACATCCTGTTTTTCGGCACCTTCACTGCCATGAGCGAGGATGAGTTCGCCGATACGGTCCTCGAGGAACTCAAAACTGATGAAGGCATTTATCGCCTGATGTTGCGTGATATCTACCAGAACGGTCAGGTGCTCAGCCGAAAGAAGTACCGGTTTCTGGGATATGCCTATCGCACGTTTCTTGTCGGGCTGGTGTTGACGGTTGCGACGCTGGTGGTCGAGCGGATGATCTAGAGCGTCCCCGGCTTGTGGCACTCAATTCTGGCCTCGGCAGCGCGAGATAGATGCTGTCGCACCATTCGTCGCCGACAAGCCAGGTTCGCGATGCATGTCCGGTCTGATTGAACCCCAGTTGATTTAATAGCGTAAGGCATGCCGAATTGCGCGGATCGACATCCGCGGCGATCGCCGGAATAGGAAAATGCTCAAAAAGGCGGGCATTGATTGCGGTCAGGGCCTCATGGGCCAATCCTTTGCCCCAATAATCGGGATGAAGGATGAAGCCGATCTCTGGGAGGCGCCAGCATCCTGCCTTGCCAATCACCTCGCCTTCACACTCCAGGATGAAGTCCATGCTATCGGCGGGCGGTGCGTCAATCATCAAGTTGAGCCAGTCGCGCGTTTGATCGACCGACCGGTGAGGCGGAGTCGACCAGTAGCGCATTGCGGTAGGCGAACTCAACACCGTGTGCATGGCAGCAAGATCGCCGGATGCCGCGCGCCGCAGGATCAGGCGGTCTGTCCGTATGGTATCCATTTCACACGCATAGTGCGATCAAGCATCGGATTTCAATCGCAATAGCTGCGGTGGGCGTTCGGCCTACTCATTGTCGAACAGCCCGGCCAATTGTTCGACCATTGTCCCGCCAAGCTGTTCGGCGTCCATGATCGTTACCGCCTTTTGATAGTATCGCGTCACGTCATGGCCGATGCCGATCGCGCATAGTTCGACCGGCGACCGGTTCTCGATCCAACCAATCACTTGCCGCAAATGCCGCTCAAGATAGGCTCCGTTATTGACCGAAAGCGTTGAGTCGTCGACCGGCGCACCGTCGGAAATAACCATAAGAATCTTGCGGTCCTCAGGCCGCGCGATCAGGCGACTATGTGCCCAGATCAGCGCTTCGCCGTCGATATTCTCCTTGAGCAACCCTTCGCGCATCATCAGGCCGAGCGATTTCTTTGCCCGCCTCCAAGGCTCATCGGCCGACTTGTAGAGGATGTGGCGCAAATCATTCAGCCGGCCTGGCGTTGCAGGCCGCCCTGCCGCAAGCCAGGATTCACGGGACTGGCCACCTTTCCAGGCACGGGTGGTGAAGCCCAGGATTTCCGTCTTGACCCCGCAACGTTCGAGGGTGCGCGCCATGATATCCGCGCTGATCGCAGCGATCGAGATGGGTCGGCCGCGCATGGACCCCGAATTATCAATCAGAAGCGTGACGACCGTATCCCGAAATTCGGTTTCGCGTTCGACCTTGTATGAAAGCGAATGGCCTGGCTGTGTCACAATCCGGGCAAGCCGCGCAGCGTCGAGAATCCCTTCTTCCTGATCGAAATCCCAGCTCCGGTTCTGCTGCGCCATCAAGCGCCGCTGAAGGCGATTGGCGAGTTTGGTCACAGCGCCCTGCAAATGGATCAG
>JANLST010000296.1:0-1624 GCA_031362505.1 Sphingomonadales bacterium | reverse complement strand
AGCAAGTCGCGCGCCATCCGACGCGAAACGTTCAGCGCCAATATGGAAAGGTACAACCGCGTAGCTGTTGGTTGTCACAATTTGAGCACCCGCTTCAGCGAAATCATCATGCGCTTGTGCAACAAGGTGCGGCGTTTCAATAAGTGCCAATGCCGACCATTCGGGCTGTCGAAATGGCGCGCCGAGCCGTTGCAACTCCCGGCTGATGCCACCATCAAGAATTGTGATCGTCATCTGAAGTCGTCCGGAAAGTGCTTGATCGCACTCATGACCGGATAGGGGGTGAATCCGCCCAAGGCACAGAGCGAACCGAACTTCATCGTTTCAGAGAGGTCTGCAATAAGCGCCAGGTTCGCTTCGACGTTCTCGCCGGCGATGATCCGGTCCAACGATTCCACGCCGCGCGTCGAGCCCAGTC
Source organism: Sphingomonadales bacterium (assembly GCA_031362505.1). Classification (GTDB taxonomy): domain Bacteria; phylum Pseudomonadota; class Alphaproteobacteria; order Sphingomonadales; family Sphingomonadaceae; genus Aquisediminimonas. Next base: position 1,206 of record JANLST010000296.1, on the reverse strand, counting down.
GGCACGGTGTGCATTTTCCGCAGCTTTCAATCGCACAAAATTCAAGTGCAAAGCGAGCCTGTTGCGCCATGTCCACGCTGTCATCGAAGACAACGATCCCGCCATGGCCAATCAGGCCATCCGCTGCAGCAAAGGCTTCATAATCGAATGGTAGATCAAACTGGCTCGGTGGATGATAGGCACCGAGTGGTCCGCCTACCTGCACGGCACGCACCGGCTTGCCTGTTACCGTGCCGCCGCCAATGTCATTGACCAGTTCGCCCAAGGTTATCCCGAACGCTGTTTCGAACAACCCCCCGTTCTTCACATTGCCAGCGATCTGAATCGGTATCGTGCCCTTGGAGCGTCCCATCCCGAACGCGGCATAAGCCTCGGCACCTTTTGCCAATATCCACGGCACAGCGGCTAATGTCAGGACGTTGTTGATGACCGTTGGACAACCAAACAGCCCCTTGTGAGCCGGGAGCGGCGGTTTGGCGCGCACTTCGCCACGTTTCCCTTCGAGGCTGTTGAGAAGCGATGTTTCCTCACCGCAAACATAGGCGCCCGCCCCAACCCGCACTTCCAATTCAAACGGCGCAACGATGTGGGCAGACGCTTTGATCGCCGCTTCCATCTTCGCGACTGCGTGCGGATATTCGGAACGGATATAGACAAAGCCCTTGCCCGCACCAACTGCAAGGCCGGCAATCGCCATCCCTTCGATCAGCATGAAGGGATCGCCCTCCATCACCATCCGGTCGGCGAATGTTCCGCTATCTCCTTCATCGGCATTGCAGACGATGTATTTGCGGCCACCGGCAGCATCGGCAACCGTCTTCCATTTGATGCCTGCAGGGAACCCGGCTCCACCGCGACCGCGCAGACCCGATTGGATCACCGTTTCAATGACGACAGTCTGGCCAGCCCCGCGCGCCTTGTTCAGTCCCTCCCAGCCGCCCGTCGCCGCATAGTCGTCCAGACTGAGCGGCCGCGTCTTTCCGGCACGGGCAAATGTCAGACGGGTCTGCCGGGCAATAAAGGGGTGATCCTCGATCCGGCCGATCGTATCGGCGGTGCCATCAATGATAGAAGAAACCTGACCGGGCAACACGGGCCCAAATCCTATCCCATCAACCTCGACCAACGGCTCAAGCCAGTGCATGCCCCAGCTCGAAACGCGCTCAACTTCAGCTCCCGCGGCCAAAAAAACTGCCGCAACAGCGT
>JANLST010000236.1:0-9924 GCA_031362505.1 Sphingomonadales bacterium | reverse complement strand
CGATGTGCAAGCGTTTCAAGGATCATGAATTCAGTTACCGTCAGCGAGACGTCCTTGCCGTCCCAAAGAACACGGTGTCGCGAAGAATCCATTGAAAGCCGTCCCCGAACAACGGTCGAAGCGCTGCCGGTTTCTGTGTCAGATACTGGTGCACGCCGACTTTCAGCGCGGCGCAGGACGGCTCGCACACGGGCGATGAGCAGTCGATGGGAAAACGGTTTTGCGACATAATCGTCAGCGCCTGCAGCAAGGCCAAGTTCTTCATCATTCTCGTCATCTTTCGACGTCAGGAATATGACGGGCATTTCGATTTTCTCGCGCAGTTTGCGGAGCAGTTCCAGACCATCCATTTTCGGCATCTTGATATCAAAGATGCCTAGATCGGCAGGGTTGGCAGTGAGCGCTTTCAACGCCACCTCGCCATCAGGATAGAGACGCGTTCGAAATCCCTCGCCCTGGAGTGCAATTGAGACAGAAGTCAGGATATTGCGGTCATCGTCGACCAAGGCGATGGTCGCATCATTCTCGATCGGGTTATCGTCGGCCGACATGTGGGCCCGCATAAGCGAGGCACGGCGTCGCGGCAACATCAACGGTTGTTAACGCTGATTATACCATGCTGGTTTGACGCGAATGGCACCCTCCCTTATGCGCCCCTGCGACTCTGTTGTATTTGCTTGCAGCACAGATGATTCTAATCGGATGGAGATTTAACGTGGCCGACGGCGCCTCCAATAACCCACTCGCAAATCAGGGCATCATCACCTCTGCTACCCTGTTCTGCAACCAGGGGACTGCCCAGTTGATTGAACAGGCGGTTTCGCTGCAGGAAGGGTTGCTCGCCGCTGATGGTCCTTTCGTCGTCACAACCGGCAAGCATACGGGCCGCTCCGCTTCGGACAAATTCATTGTCAGAGACGCCGAAACGGAAAATACCGTGTGGTGGGGCAAGACCAACGCGGCGATGTCGCCAGAACATTTCGCAGTCCTCAAGGCCGATTTCCTTGCAGAAGTGGCGAAGAAGGACACGCTGTTCGTGGCCGACCTGTTCGGTGGCTCGCAGCCCGAGCACCGCGTAAATGTTCGTGTCATCAACGAACTGGCCTGGCACAATCTTTTCATTCGCACCTTGCTGGTGCGGCCAACGGCAGCAGAACTCGAAGGTTTTGTACCAGAATACACGATTATCGATCTGCCTAGTTTTCGCGCAGATCCTGCTCGCCACGGCTGTCGCAGTGAAACGGTCATTGCCGTCAATTTCAGCGAAAAGCTGATCCTGATCGGCGGCACGGCTTATGCGGGCGAGATGAAGAAGTCTGTCTTCGGCATTCTCAATTACCTGTTGCCGGTCAAGGGCGTGATGCCCATGCATTGCTCATCCAATATCGGTCCTGAAGGTGATACCGCAGTATTCTTCGGTCTTTCGGGCACTGGAAAGACGACGCTTTCGGCCGATGCCAGTCGCACGCTGATTGGCGATGACGAACATGGCTGGTCAGACACAGCGGTCTTCAATTTCGAAGGCGGCTGCTACGCCAAGATGATCAACCTGTCGCCAGAAGCCGAGCCGGAGATTTTCGCGACCACCAAGCGTTTCGGTACAGTGCTTGAGAATGTTGTCATGGATCCGGTCACGCGGCAACTCGATTTCAACGACAACAGCCTGGCGGAAAACAGCCGCGGTTCCTATCCGATCCATTTCATTCCGAACGCCTCGGAAAAAAATATGGGACCGGTGCCCAGGAACATTATCATGCTGACTGCGGATGCGTATGGCGTGCTGCCTCCAATCTCGAAGCTGACGCCTGACCAGGCGATGTATCACTTTCTTTCTGGCTACACGGCGCGCGTTGCTGGCACTGAAATCGGCGTAACCGAGCCTTCAGCGACGTTTTCGACCTGCTTCGGTGCTCCGTTCATGCCACGGCATCCCAGCGTTTACGGCAATCTCCTCAAGGAGCGCATTGCGAAGGGTGGAGTCTCGTGCTGGTTGGTGAATACCGGTTGGACTGGTGGTGCCTATGGCACTGGAAGCCGCATGCCTATCAAGGCCACGCGCGCGCTGTTGAATGCTGCGCTTGATGGCAGCCTCAATGCTGCAACGTTCCGCAAGGATCCCAATTTCGGTTTCGACGTTCCGATCGAGGTAGCTGGAGTTGACAGTGCTATCCTTGATCCGCGGAGCACTTGGGCGGACAAGGACGCATATGATGTGACGGCGCAAAAGCTGGTGCGACAATTCATAGAGAATTTTGAACAATTTGCCGACCATGTGGACGAAGGTGTCCGCCAATCGGCACCCAAAGCCGCCTGAATAGCCCGGATATCTTCGGGCCCTTGAAAAAGAAGACCCGGAAATGACCGACCATCGCCCAAGACTGTTCGAATGCGACGCCGAAATACGGCGTATCGGTGAAGGCTTGATCGCGTGCACATTGCCCAAAGTTGACTGGACGCACGAAGCGCACCTCGCCACCTGCCTGTGGATCATCCGCGACCGACACGATATCGAAGCGGAACGTGACTTGCCGCAGATCATCCCGCGCTACAATGAAAGCGTGGGTGGCGTGAATAGCGATACCGAGGGGTATCATGAAACGATTACCCAGATTTACATCTCGGCCGTCCGCGATCATTTGTCAGAAATTGACCGGCAGTCTTCCTTGACGGATGCAGTGAATGCCTTGCTCTTATCGGAACGAGGGAGAAGGGATTGGCCCCTGCGCTCCTACTCGCGTGAAAGGCTCTTTTCAGTTGAGGCGCGGCGAAGGTTTGTTTCGCCCGACCTTTAAGCCGAATCCACGTTCAGCGTCGCTCCATCGCTCCCTGTAATGCGGACGCGTGCCCCGACGGCCGCGTCCGCCCCCTTGGCAGTCCAGACGCTGTCACCGACCTTGACCCTGCCCCTGCCCCCAATGATGGCTTCGACCACCACGACACTTTCGCCAATCAGACGGGCACCGCGATCGTTGAGGTTTGGATCGCTTGATTCAATCGGGTTGATCGCAAACCAGCGGCGACCGGAATACACAGAGGCAACGGCGAGAACGGCAAACAATGCCATTTGCGCGGTCATCGGGATCGGCAGAAGAAAGCCAACGATACCGGTCACAATCGCGGCGGCCGAAAGCCAGATCAGGAAGAATCCAGGAATCAGGATTTCGGCAATCCCGAGAAGGCCTCCGATAATCAGCCAAAACCAATGTGGATCGAGTTCGTTTATCCAGTCAATCATCTCACTTGTCCTTGCCGAGCGCATCCCTGGCGAGTTCCCCTATACCGCCGAGTGTGCCGATCAGAGCCGTCGCCTCGACTGGAAAAAGGATTGTCTTGGCGTTGGGTGAAGTGGCGAACAGGCCGATCGCCTCGACATATTTCTGGGCGACGAAATAATTGATCGCCTGGGTGTTGCCGCCAGCAATCGCGTCAGAGACAAGTTTCGTCGCCGTGGCTTCCGCTCCAGCGGAGCGTTCGCGCGCTTCCGCGTCCAGAAAGGCGGAAGCCTTGCGACCTTCGGCCTCGAGAATTTGCGCTTGCTTCAAGCCTTCCGCACGGTTGATCTCATTCTGCCGTGCAGCTTCCGACTCGAGGATTGTCGCACGCTTTTCGCGTTCCGCCTTCATCTGGCGGGTCATCGCGTTGACAATGTCGGCGGGCGGACGAATGTCTTTCAACTCGACGCGCGTGACCTTCACACCCCAGGCTTCGGTGGCGAGATCAACCACCGAAAGCAATTGCGCGTTGATCTGGTCGCGCTTGGACAGCGTTTCATCAAGGTCAAGCCCGCCCATGACCGTGCGCAAATTGGTTGTCATCAATTGCATGATGGCGAGGTACAAGTCCGACACTTCATAGGCTGCCTTGGGAGCATCGAGCACCTGGAAGAACACAACGCCGTCAACAGCGACCATGGCATTGTCCTTGGTGATGATTTCCTGCCCCGGAATATCCAGCACCTGTTCCATCATGTTCACCTTGCGCCCGACACGATCGATGAACGGCATGACAAAATTGAACCCGGGCTGAGCGGTGTTCGTGTAGCGCCCGAACCGTTCGATCGTATAAACATAGCCCTGACGGACCACGGTTACGCCCATGAACAGGAATACGATGGCCAAAGCGACCAGAACCAACGCAAACGCACCCATGATTTTCTCCCCTGACAACTTTGGGAATATTGCCCTGTTGCGATGAATGCGCCAAGCATAATCGGATGGGTCTCGACGATTTTCCTGCGCCGCGCTCAGCGCTTTATCTGCCCGCCTCCAATGCGCGCGCGATCGAGAAGGCGCGCGGGCTTCCCGTCGACCTGATCATTCTCGATCTTGAGGATGCCGTGAAGCCGGACGCAAAGGCTGAAGCAAGGGCGGCCGCCTTTGCCGCAGCCAATCAAGGCTTTGCCGGACGGCTCTGCGCAATCCGGATCAATGGTCCCGGGACAGAATGGCATGATGACGATATTGCCACCGTCGCCGCTTCGTCCGCCGATCTTTTTGTTTTGCCCAAGGTGGAAAATGCGAAGGTCGCAGCAGCCATTGCCGCTCAAATCGGTAAACCGATGTTGGCAATGGTCGAGACCCCGAATGGTGTGCTCAATGCGGCGGGCATAGCGGCCGCACCGGGTGCGCGCGGGCTCATCGCCGGAACCAACGATTTGGCGAACGAGCTTCATCTGCCGGGTGCCAGTGACCGCGCGGGCATGATGCTTTCGCTCCAGATGATTGTTCTGGCGGCGCGGGCTGCAGGCATTTGGGCACTTGATGGCGTATTCAATGATCTTGCCAGTCCTGGAGCGCTCGCGGATCAATGCGCCGAAGGCCGCGCTCTGGGTTTTGACGGCAAGACATTGATCCATCCCAACCAGATTGATTTGGCCAATACGGCCTTCTCTCCGACGGAAACCGAACTGGAAGACGCGCGATTGCTTATTGCGGCTGCATCAGGTGGCGCAGAGCGCTTTCGCGATCGTATGATCGAGACGATGCATGTTGAGATGGCCAAGCGCCTGCTGGCTCGCATCAAGCCGCTCTAGCCACTGTCATCCCGACTGGTTACATGGGCCGCCACGATTCGATTCTTGAAAGACGATTGCTGGCTATGGAAATCCGCCTTGGACTGACGTTTGACGATGTGCTCCTCCAGCCAGGGCCATCTGAATTGTTGCCCAGTCAAGCGGATACGTCCACTCGCCTTACCCGTGATATCAGCCTCAACATCCCTATCCTTTCGTCTGCCATGGATACAGTCACGGAAGCCGATATGGCGATCGTAATGGCGCAGCTGGGCGGGATTGGCGTGCTTCATCGCAATCTCGACATTGAGGAGCAGGCCGCTGCCGTCCGTCTGGTCAAGCGTTTCGAATCCGGAATGGTTGTCAACCCGATCACGATTGCGCCCCATGCGACGCTTGCCGAGGCCAAGGCAACCATGGCGGCCAACAAGATTTCGGGCATCCCTGTCGTCGAGGCCAGTGGCAAGCTTGTCGGGATCCTGACCAACCGCGACGTCCGCTTTGCCGAGAATCCGAACCAACCTGTCAGCGAATTGATGACTCACGAAAATCTGGCAACCGTGAAGACCGGTGTCGACCAGCCTGAAGCGCAACGCTTGTTGCATCACAGGCGGATTGAAAAACTCCTGGTTGTCGATGATGATTTTCGATGCGTTGGGCTGATTACTGTCAAGGACATGGAAAAAGCGATCAACTATCCGAATGCGACCAAGGACCGGACCGGACGCCTGCGTGTTGCGGCAGCGACGACGGTTGGCGATGCGGGCTTCGCGCGAACTGAGGCGCTGATTGATGCCGAATGTGATTTGATCGTGCTGGATACGGCCCACGGCCACTCAAGAATGGTGGCGCAGGCTGTCGAACGTATCCGCAAGATTTCGAATTCACTTCAGATCGTTGCCGGCAACGTCGCAACGGCAGAGGCTACGCGTGCGTTGATCGACGCGGGAGCCGACGGCGTGAAAGTTGGAATCGGCCCTGGATCTATCTGCACGACACGTGTCGTTGCCGGTGTTGGCGTGCCGCAATTGACCGCGGTTATGGATGCGGCAGAGGAAGCGGCCAAGTCGGGTATTCCTGTCATAGCCGACGGTGGCCTGCGAAACTCAGGTGATATTGCCAAGGCATTGGCGGCGGGCGCATCAAGTGTGATGGTTGGCTCGTTGCTCGCAGGCACGGCCGAAGCGCCCGGGGAAACGTTTCTCTATCAAGGTCGCGTCTATAAGTCCTATCGCGGTATGGGTTCGGTCAGCGCGATGGCGCGCGGGTCGGCTGATCGTTATTTCCAGCAGGATATCAAGGATCAGCTCAAGCTCGTGCCTGAGGGTGTCGAAGGGCAGGTGGCATACAAGGGCCCGGCGCGTGATGTGATCCACCAGCTTGTGGGCGGCGTAAAAGCGGCCATGGGGTATACCGGGTCCGCGACAATCGAAGACCTGCAAAAGCGTGCACGTTTCATCCAGATCACCAATGCGGGCCTCAGTGAAAGCCACGTCCATGACGTGACAATCACGCGCGAAGCCCCCAATTATCCGACCCGTTGAGCCATGACTCCGGCGGCGCGCGTCCAGGCCGCTATCGATATTCTCGATCGAATCATCGGGGCTGCCAAGCGCAACGGCCCAGCTGCCGACACGATAATTGGCGACTGGATTCGCGGACATCGCTTTGCCGGTTCGAAAGACAAGCGTGCGATCCGCGAGCATGTCTATGCTGCGATCCGGGCATTTGGAGAAATTCCACAAGACGGTCGGGCGGCGATGGTCAGTCTGTTCGGGGAAGACTCGTCCCTGTTCGATGGTTCGCCTTACGGACCGGCAGCTGTGGTTGCAGATGAGCCAAGAGCTGCAAAATCGATGCTCCCGGCATGGATGGGCAGCCTTATCCCGTTTGAAGAGCACGCGGCCTTGCTGTCCCGTGCGCCAATGGATCTTCGGGTGAATCGTTTGAAGGCTGTCCCGGGAGATGTTATCGGCGAGTTCGACGACGCTGAACCGCTTCCCGACTTGCCGGATGGAATCCGGCTGCGCGAAAACATTCGAATTGAACAGCATTCGGCCTGGCTCGACGGCCGTGTTGAAGTCCAGGATGCTGGAAGCCAATGGGTTGTTGCGGTCTGCGATGTTGGGCAAGATTCTGTGGTCATCGATCTATGCGCCGGAGCCGGGGGCAAGACACTCGCGCTGGCCGCCGCAATGGGGGGGAATGGGCGCCTCGTCGCCTGCGATACCAATCGCGATCGTTTGCAGCGCATGACGCCAAGGGCGCAACGCGCCGGAGCGTTCAAAATCGAGACTCGCCTGCTCAATCCGGGGCAGGAGGCACAACAACTGTCTGACCTTGCCGGGCTCGCCGATCTTGTTCTGATTGACGCACCCTGCTCCGGCAGTGGCACGCTGAGACGGAACCCCGAGGCGCGATGGCGGCTTACGCCCGACAGTCTGGATCGCCTTACGACGCTTCAGGCTCATGTCTTGTCGCTGGGTTCGGAACTTGTGAAGCCGGGTGGCAAACTCGTCTATGCGGTTTGTTCGCTGATCGAGGCCGAGGGCGCAGCCAGGATAGACGCTTTTCTCGATTCAAATCCCGGCTGGCAGGTCGATTTGATCGATTCCGAGTTGGGCCGGCCGGATGGTGGTGGAATGTGCCTTTCTCCAGCACATGACGGGACAGATGGTTTTTTCGTCGCAAGGCTGGCAAGACGCTGCTAATAATGAGAAAGTTTCATCTCGTGGAGTATATCATGCGTTTTTCGCCGCCGGTTCTTGCCCTGTCGCTCGCATTGCTGACTGTTGCCAGCGTCAGTCACGGACAAAAGCCGGACTCAAAATTGTCGCCACGCTCGATAGCCCTGATGACAGAGGCCAATGCTTTGTATGCTGTTGGCAAATATGATGAAGCATCGGATCTTCTTGAAACATCACTGGTGGTGGATCCGCGCAATCGTGGCGCATTCGTGGCTCTGGCGCGGGTCGCACAAAAGCAAGGGCTGCCCGGAAAGGCGATCCGCTTTTATCGCGAGTCCCTGCTCATCGAGCCCAATGACGTTGTGGCATTGGCGGGACAGGGCGAAGCAATGGTTGCCAAAGGTGCGATCACCAAGGCGAAAGAGAATCTCGCAAGGATCAAGCAACTCTGTGTCGCAAATTGCCCCGAACAGGAGAGCCTTGCCATTGTGATTGAAAAAGGTGCAGCGGCGCCCGTCATGTCTGCACAAGCGGTTCAGCCGAAGCCAGTCATCTCCGAACCAGTCAAGCAACAATAGGCGCGTCCCAAAGCGACAAATTCCAGAACGCTCAACGTCTCCGGCCGGCGATCAGATGCTATGCCCGTCAATTCAAGGGCCTCCAGCGCATGGGGCAATGATTTAAGACTCTGCCGAAGCATCTTGCGACGCTGACCAAAGGCTGCGCCGGTCACAGCTTCCAGCCCAGAAATGCCGAGTCCGGGAGGCTGCTCTTCGGGCGTAATATGGACAACGGCAGACATCACCTTTGGCGCAGGCGTAAATGCGGAGCGATGCACGGGGAGGGCGATCTTCGCGTTCGCTCGCCATTGGGCCAGGACCGAAAGCCGGCCAAAGGCGTCCGAGCCAGCATTTGCGACGATCCGATCGGCAACTTCGCGCTGGAACATGAGAGTCAGGCTCGTCCAATGCGGGGGCCATTGGGGTACGGTTAGCCATTGAATCAGTAAAGCGGAGCCAACATTGTAAGGCAGATTGGAGACGATCGCGCCACCCTGTGGCAAAGTGGTCTCAAGTGGAATTGTAAGCGCATCGCCTTCGATGATCTTCAGTTGATCAGGAAATGCATCGCTGAGTTCTCGCAGTGCCGGTATGCAGCGCCTGTCCCTTTCGACAACCGTTACAATTGCACCCGCCTTGAGCAGTGCGCGAGTCAGCCCTCCAGGACCCGGGCCAACTTCATAGACAAATTGCCCGCGAAGGTCACCGGGGATGCCCGCAATGCGGTCGAGCAACTGCCCATCGAGGAGAAAATTTTGTCCGAGCGCCTTATCCGCCTTCAACCCGTGTCGGGCGATCACCTCGCGCAGGGGAGGAAGCGCTGCCGTCACGGACAGAGCGTGCGCCAGTGTGCTGCGCTTGCCGCCATGCGCAGTGCTGCAATCATTGCCCCGGGCTGCGCCATGTCCTTGCCGGCGATATCGAATGCCGTGCCATGATCCGGCGATGTTCGAACGATGGGAAGGCCAAGTGTAATGTTTACTCCATCGTCGAAGTGCAGCGTTTTCAGCGGTATGAGAGCCTGATCATGATAGCAGCAAATTGCTACATCGTAGGTCGAGCGCGCGCGTTGGTGGAACATCGCGTCACTCGCCATCGGTCCCACGGCGTCAATGCCCTCGGCGCGGAGAATCTCGATCGCTGGCGCGATGATTTCGATCTCTTCACGCCCAAGCGCTCCGCTTTCCCCAGCATGTGGATTGAAACCGGCAAAGGCGAGTCGGGGATTTTCGATCCCGAAATTGCGAATCAATCCCTTGGCGGTGGCGCGTCCCTTGAAGACAAGAAGCTCGATGCTGATCCTGTCCTTCACGACTGCGAGCGGGACATGGGTCGTTACCGGAACGACCCGTAAAGATGGGCCTGCCAGCATCATCACGGCGTTTTCAGGGGCTATGCCACAACGTTCGGCAACATATTCAGTCTGGCCAGGATGCGTGAAACCTATTTCATACAGGCAAATCTTCGACACCGGCCCCGTTACCAAGGCGCTCACCGAATCCGACCGCGCCAGACCAACCGCCATTTCCAGCGATGCAAGCGCACATCGCGCACCTTCCTGGTTTGGGATGCCAGGGCAAACCGGACCGGCGTCTTCAACCTGGATTACAGGAAGAGCGGACGGGAACACATGGGCAGCATGGCTTGGGTCGGTAATCCGCGCCAC
>JANLST010000211.1:0-1906 GCA_031362505.1 Sphingomonadales bacterium | reverse complement strand
CATCGGTGATACGGTGAAGGTCCAGATCGTTCGGATCAACAAGGATACGCAGCGTATCTCGCTCGGCATGAAGCAGCTCGAGAATGATCCGTGGGAAACCGCTGTTGCGACCTATCCAATCGGCGCGAAATATACGGGCCGCGTGACGAACATCACAGAATATGGTGCATTCGTCGAGCTCGAAGCCGGAATCGAAGGCCTCGTCCATGTTTCAGAAATGAGCTGGACCAAGAAGAATGTCCATCCCGGCAAGATCGTTTCGACCAGCCAGGAAGTCGACGTCATCGTCCTCGAGGTTGATACCGAGAAGCGTCGCATCTCGCTCGGCCTCAAGCAGGCGATCAACAATCCGTGGGAAGCGTTTGCCGCCGAGCATCCAGTGGGCAGCCAGATCGAGGGCGAAGTCAAGAACGCCACCGAATTCGGCCTGTTCATCGGCCTGGAAGGCGATGTCGACGGCATGGTCCACATGTCGGATATTGCCTGGGGTATTTCGGGAGAAGAGGCGCTGGCGCTTCATCGCAAGGGCGAAACCGTCACCGCTGTCGTACTCGATATCGATGTCGAAAAGGAACGCATCTCGCTTGGCATCAAGCAACTTGAAAAGGGTGCGCCTGCCATTGGCGGCACTCCGACGGCATCAGCTGGCGGCCTTGCCAAGAACGCAATCACGACCGTGACCGTGCTTGAAGTCCGCGATGGCGGGCTTGAAGTCCAGGCGGGCGAAGATGGCGCGACGGGCTTCATCAAGCGCACCGATCTTGGCCGTGACCGTGACGAGCAACGTCCCGATCGTTTCCAGGTTGGCCAGAAGTTCGATGCGATGGTCATCGGTTTCGACCGGTCGAAGAAACCAAATTTCTCGATCAAGGCCATGCAGCTTGCGGAAGAGAAGCAGGCTGTTGCGCAGTACGGCTCGTCCGACTCCGGGGCGTCGCTTGGCGACATTCTGGGCGAAGCGCTCAAGGCCCGCGACACCAAGAAATAGTCTTTGCGATACCCGTCGCCCTGCCCGCAGTCACGCGATTGGCAGGGCGACGGGTGTTTCGTTTCGCTGATTCTTGTCATTTGATGCCAAATTGACAGCGACAACGTCGTTTATTGCCATATTCTCTTGCATCGAATGCGTTTTGCGCCATTTTATGAATGAAGTGCTGCGACCAGCGTGCGCGAATGTCAGGTACGACAGGAAGCCCGCTGTGGCTCTTCTCGAGGGGAGGAGGGTCTTGTTGAACGCAGACTCTTAAGGGGGGCATTCATGATCCGTTCGGAACTTGTGCAATTTCTATCCGATGAAAATCCTGGCCTTTCGGCACGGGAAGTTGAATTGATCGTTACTGTTTTCTTCGACCAGATCATCGCTCGTCTGGCCATGGGTGGACGCGTCGAACTTCGCGGCTTTGGAGCCTTTTCGACCCGGTCGCGCGATGGACGTACCGGGCGCAATCCACGCACCGGTGCATCCGTAAGGATCGATGCCAAACGCGTGCCCTATTTCAAGCCGGGCAAGGAAATCCGTGAGCGATTGAACGTCTGACCGGCATTCGTGCTTGACGGGCGGCGTTTGGAGCCCTTTGGAAGGCGCTGACCCGCGGACGTGGCGAAACCGGTAGACGCAGCAGACTTAAAATCTGCTTCTCTTCATGAGAGTGCGGGTTCAAGTCCCGCCGTCCGCACCATTATTCTTGGCTTTTTCCGAGTGTGTGTGGCTTGGCGCAAACAAACCACTTAGCCAAAATTTGGATGAAGGGTTGGCGTTGCAACCCTGCCAATATACACCAGAGCAGGACGTTGCGGATTATATGGCCCATGACGCGGTTAATCTCATTGCTGGTTTCAATCGGCCTCAGCCTGGGGAGCTGTTCGCGCGCGAGTGACAAGCAGCCGATTACGATGAGCCTGATCG
>JANLST010000195.1:0-2464 GCA_031362505.1 Sphingomonadales bacterium | reverse complement strand
CGTATGGCGTTCCGGGTATCTGGGCTGACCCCGATAAAAATGGCATCCATGGCCTGAACGAGCGGTTGGAAGTGAAGTCGCTTTACGTTGGGCGCGATTACCTGTTCGATCTGGTCAAACTCTACGCCAACCAGAAGTAAGGGTCAGCCCGCGACGGTCTGTTCGATGGCCCCGAACAGGCTGTGGTGTTTTTTGTCTTCCATCCAGATGCGGACGGTGTCGCCGGCTTTCATGAATGGCGTTTCCGGTTTGCCGCGCCGAATGGTTTCGATCGTACGGACTTCCGCAAGGCATGAATAGCCAAGTCCACCCTCGCTGATCGGCTTGCCTGGCCCGCCATCGGCATCGCGGTTGGAAACCGTACCGGAGCCGATGATGGTGCCGGCACCCAATGCGCGGGTTTTTGCCGCATGGGAAATGAGTTGGCCGAAGTCGAACGTCATGTCGATACCGGCATCGGCGCGGCCAAGCGGCTGGCCGTTGAGATCAACGCACAGGGAGCCATGCAATTTCACGCCGTCCCAGCGCTTTCCGAGCGCATCGGGCGTTACGAACACTGGCGAAAAGGCGCTGGCCGGTTTGGACTGGAAAAAGCCGAAGCCCTTGGCGAGTTCGCTCGGTATCAGGTTGCGAAGCGATACGTCATTGGTCAGCCCCACCAGCCGGATCGCCTTGCGAGATTCTGCCAAAGACGCCCCTTGGTGCACATCGCCAGTCACGACTACGACTTCGGCCTCCATATCGCAGCCCCAGTCTTCATCGGCGAGCGGAATGGGGTCGCGTGCGCCGAGAAAGCCGTCCGACCCGCCCTGATACATCAACGGGTCGTGCCAGAAGCTGTCCGGCATCTCTGCGTTGCGCGCCTGACGGACCAACGCGACATGGTTCACATAGGCAGAGCCATCGGCCCATTGGTAGGCGCGGGGCAGCGGGGCAGCGGCATCGCGTTCATGAAAACGCATCATCGGAATGGCCTCGTGCGCCAGATCAGCGGCAAGGTTGCGCAGTGCAGGTTCCAGCCGATCCCAGTCATCAAGCGCTGCCTGAAGTGTCGGGGCAATATGGGCGGCGTCTGCACACCAGGCGAGATCGTCCGAAACGACGAAGAGGTGGCCATCGCGGCCCGATTTGAGAGAAGCCAGTTTCATGACAATGATCCTTAGGCGTGAGACTTGACGGGGGAAAGGGGCTGTGGTGCTTGACCTCAATGACAATTCATGATGGCTTGGGTCATGATGGCGGGCAAGGACGATTGATGGGGCAAAGCATTTGGCGCGCTGCGGTATTGGGCAGCGTATTCTTTCTTTCGATGGCAGCAGGTGCCGAAGTGTCTCCACAGGATGTGGCCGCAGCGAATCGTGGCGTTGTCACCGAACAGGGGCGCGATGCGGCTTGGCACTACGCGCAACACCGCAAGCTCAGCGCAGCGATTGACGGGCTCAAGCCCCAACGGCCGGGCGTGGTTGATGCCTATATTGTCGTTGCAGGCTTCGATTCCGATCCGGTTTTTGGTCGAGAGGCGGCCGAGACGGCGAAAGTCCTTGCGCGACGCTATGATGCTGTCGGACGTACAATCATCCTGTCGGCCGGGTCGGGCGCCGTCGACAAGGCGATCCCTGACGGGTCGCCCGCAAATTTCGAAGTCGTGCTAGGCGCCATTTCTGCAAAGATGGATGTGAAGGAGGATGTCCTGATCCTCTATACCACCAGCCACGGTGCGCCGGAAATCGGGCTTTCCTATCGCGATGGTGATCATGGATTTGGCTGGATCGGGCCCAAGCGGCTTGCCGATTTGCTCAATGGTGCCGGCATCAAGCGCCGTATGGTGATGCTTTCTGCCTGTTTTTCCGGAGAATTGCTGCCTCATCTGGTGAACGATACCAGCGTCATCATTACTGCTGCCGATCGCGACCAGACCAGTTTCGGCTGTGCACCGGGCAATGATTGGACCTTTTTCGGGGATGCGCTGATCAATACCGCATTTCGCACACCGCAACCGCTTGATGCGGCTGTCGCACAGGCGTTTGATTTGATCCGAAGCTGGGAAACCAGCAAGCGCCTTACGTCTTCGCGCCCTCAATTCTATACGGGCAGCGAGGCGCGGATTTGGCTGGATGCGCTCGAGAAACGTATGCCGATGGTTGCGACTCCGAAGGTTGGTCGATCAGCAGTCGACGGCGGTTGAGCTCCCTTTCAAGCCGCTGGATCCTTGTGGAGCCAATCGGCATGACGCGGGGCTTTCTTGGTCTGGCTCCATTCTTCGAGCATCAGCGGAGCGACCCGCTTTAGTTCGGCATACTGATCTGCCGTGCCGATGTTGCAAGCCAGCTCCAGCCTGTGACCATTGGGATCGAAGAAATAGATTGAGCGAAAGACACCGTGAAAGGTCGGTCCCAGAACGTCTACGCCCTGCGCCTCGATATGCGCCTTGGCCGTGAGCAGCGCCTCGAGGTTTGGCACCTCA
>JANLST010000188.1:0-2007 GCA_031362505.1 Sphingomonadales bacterium | reverse complement strand
GATCGGTGCCGGGACCGACCAGTACGTCAGTTATTCGCAGCGGGGCGCGCTTCATATTGTCGAGCATACACTGGCCGCGATTTGCGAGATTTTCCCGATCTTCCGCCGGATGCGCATGCTCAGAAGCTGGGGCGGGATTGTGGACGTGACACCCGATCGCTCGCCCATTTTGGGCAAGACACCGGTTAAGGGACTCTATGTCAATTGCGGATGGGGCACTGGCGGTTTCAAGGCTACGCCGGGGGCAGGTGATCTGCTGGCTTATACGATGGCCAAGGATGAGCCGCATCCAATCAACGCGCCCTACAACCTTGATCGCTTCCGCAATGGACGCTTGATCGACGAAGCAGCGGCAGCGGCGGTAGCGCACTGAGATGATCCTGATCCACTGCCCGTATTGCGATGAAAAACGCCCGGAAATCGAATTCGCCTATGGCGGCGAAGCACATATTGCGCGTCCACCCGATCCGTCGGCACAAAGCGATAACGAGTGGGAATCCTATCTTTTCATTCGCGCAAACCCGCGCGGGCGGCACAATGAACGCTGGCGCCACATCCACGGCTGTGGTCGCTTCTTCAACGCGGTGCGAGACACGGTGAGCGACAAGTTCGAGACCACATACAAGGCCGGGGAGCCGCGCCAATGAGCGGTTACCGGTTGGCCACGGGCGGACGCGTCGACCGCACGACACCCACGCGCGTTAGCTTCGATGGAGAGAGCTATCAGGGTCTTGCGGGTGACACGCTGGCCTCTGCCTTGCTGGCCAATGGAGTGACCGTGTTCGGGCGTTCGTTCAAATATCATCGTCCTCGCGGCATGCTGGGAGCGGGAAGTGAAGAGCCCAATGCGCTGGTCTCGGTTGATCGTGGCCCCGGTCGGTTCACACCCAATCTGCGCGCGACCAACGTCGAGATGTATGATGGGCTGACCGCGATCAGCCAGAACCGTTGGCCCTCGCTCAAAACCGATTTTGGCGCAATCAATGACCGGCTGGGGATGTTCCTCCCGGCGGGCTTTTACAACAAGACCTTCATGTGGCCACGCTCGTTCTGGGACAAGCTCTATGAACCGGCGATCCGGCGCATGGCAGGGCTTGGCGAGGCCCCAACCGAAATCGATCCGGATATTTATGCCGCGAGCTATGGACATTGTGACCTGCTCATCATTGGCGCGGGACCGGCGGGGATTGATGCAGCGCTGGAAGCCGCAGGCACGAACAAGCGCATCGTCCTGATCGACGATCAAAATGAGCTTGGCGGCGGCGCCCTGGCCGACCCGTCACTCTTTGCGTGGCTCGAGCGCAGCGTGAAGGCGCTTCATGATGCGCCTAATATGACGATCCTGACGCGCACTACGGCGTTTGGTTACTATCACGACAATTTCATCGGCGCCGTCCAGCGGTTGACCGATCATCTGCCCGAGGGAGGCAACGCCGCGCGCGAAAAACTTTGGCGGATCCGGGCGGGGGAAGTCATCCTTGCCCAGGGAGCAATCGAGAGGCCACTGGTCTTTGAGGGCAATGATACGCCGGGCGTGATGCTTGCCTCAGCAGCACGGGTTTTTGCCAATCGTTACGGGGTTGCCGTTGGCAGATCGGTCGCTTTGATGGCGTCGCACGACAGTGGCTGGCATGACGTGTTTGCGCTTGCGAAGGCCGGTATAGGAATTACCGCAATCCTGGATGTCCGCGAGGTGGTCGATGATGTTTTGCTGAAACAGGCGGCGGATATCGGGGTCGCGGTAAAACTCGGACATAGCGCGATTGGCGTTTCTGGCCGTCATGGCGTCAAGGCAATCGAGATTGCCCGCAACGATGGCACGGGAAAGATGCTGATTTCCTGCGACGCGCTGTTGATGGCGGGGGGGTGGACCCCCAGTGTCCATCTCTGGTCGCATAGCAAGGGCAGCCTCAAATGGCGCGATGACCTTGGCGCCTATGTGCCCGACAAGCCCAATGAGAATGTCCGCTGTGTCGGGGCCTGCACCGGAACATGGAACTTTGGCAG
>JANLST010000176.1:0-5748 GCA_031362505.1 Sphingomonadales bacterium | reverse complement strand
CGCCCACCCATATGCACGCAAACGCTTCATCGGAAAAATCCTCAATGTCCTCCCCCCATATTGTGATGAATGCCCGAAATGTCACCCTGACACTCGGAGAAAAGACCGCACGCGTCGATATATTGCGCGGGATTGACCTGTTAGTGACGCGGGGAGAGACGGTTGCTTTGCTCGGGGCGTCAGGATCGGGAAAATCCTCTTTGATGGCAGTTCTGGCAGGGCTCGAACGCGCTTCGGGCGGGCACATTGAAATTGCCGGTGCCGATTTTGGCGCGCTGAATGAGGACGGACTGGCATTGGCGCGTCGCGGTCGGATCGGGATTATCCTGCAGGCCTTTCACCTCCTGCCGACGATGACGGCACTCGAAAATGTCGCGGTGCCGCTTGAACTGGCCGGAATGGATGCACCCTTTGATCGCGCCCGCGAAGAACTTGCGCTGGTCGGACTTGCAGAACGGACAGGACATTACCCGGCCCAGCTTTCGGGTGGAGAGCAGCAGCGCGTCGCGATTGCCCGTGCACTCGCCCCGCGTCCCGAGATCCTTTTCGCGGATGAGCCAACCGGAAATCTCGACGCGACAACAGGAGCAGCGATCATGGACCTGCTGTTCGCGCGACAGGCGGATACCGGTGCAACCCTGTTTGTCATTACCCATGATGCGGCGCTTGCGGCACGCTGTGGACGTATTGTCGAAATGCAGGACGGACGGATCCTGGCGGATCGGACCGGCATCCAGTGAACGAAGCCATTCGGCTTGCCCTGCGTGATTTGCGCGGTTCGAAAACGGGCCTGAGGCTGCTCGCCGCATGCCTGTTTCTGGGTGTGGCGGCACTGGCGGGGATTGGGAGCCTGTCCAGTGCGATCCTTGGCGGACTGTCCGAACGCGGGCAGGTCATCCTTGGCGGAGACATTCAGATCGAAGCGGCGCAGCGTTATGCGACCGATGAGGAACGTGCTGCCTTAGCCAAGCTGGGCACGCTGTCCGAAACGGTCAGCATGCGGGCCATGGCAATCTCCGGCGATGGCAGCCAGTCACTGCTTGTCGAACTCAAGGGCGTCGATGCCGCCTATCCACTTTATGGAGCGCTCAAGCTGGCACCCGGCGAAATCGCCGCACGGCCCTCCGGCAATGATGTCGCAATCGCACCGGCATTGTCCGAAAAGCTGGGCCTGAAGATCGGTGATCAGTTTCGCGTGGGAGATGCCCGGTTCCGGGTCGCTGGCCTGATCGCAGAAGAACCGGATCGGGTTGGAGAAGGCTTCACTCTCGGTCCCGTCGTAATGACGGACAAAGCCGGGCTGGCCGCGACAGCGCTCATCCAGCCGGGCAGCCTCTACACGAGCCGTTACCGCGTAAAGACGCCGGGCAACATCGACCCCGCCAAGGCGACCCAATCCTTGTCGAAACAGTTCCCCGGCGCCGGTTGGGAGTTTCGTGACCGCAGCAACGGGGCGCCGGGAACGCGTCGCTTTATCGAGAGGCTGGGCCAGTTTCTGGCGCTGATCGGGCTGACCGCGCTTGCGGTCGCGGGAATCGGCGTTGGCAATGGCGTCGCTTCCTGGCTCGACGGGAAGCGGGAGAGCATTGCGACGCTCAAGGTTCTGGGTGCCTCGTCGCGCACGATCTTTCAAACCTATCTCATCCAGATTGGCGTGGTCGCAGCACTGGCTGTCGTTGCAGGCCTCGTCACGGGTGCCTTGGTGCCCTGGACTGTGGCAGCGCTTGCTGGAAAGCTTCTTCCGGTCACGCCGCGTCTCGATCTCTATCCTGCTCCGCTGGCCCTTGGCGCGATCTATGGGTTGCTCATCGCCTTGCTCTTCTCGATTGCTCCGCTCGTCCGTGCACGCGCAGTGACCGCCGCAAGCCTTTTTCGCGACAAGGTTGAACAGGTCGGACGACCATCGCTGCCTGTCATCGGCGCGATGACGCTGATCGCAGCGACGATCGCCGCAATTTCGATCGCGACGGCGGACAATCCATCGCTTGCGGCGATCTTTGTGGGCTCGGTTCTGGCCTTGCTGGCCTTGTTGGCCGGGCTGGGCTCGGGGATCCGTAAGATCGCAGCACAGTTGCCACGACCAAAGGCACCGTTGGCGCGACTTGCATTGGCCAATCTCCACCGCCCCGGAGCGCAGACCGGTCGACTGGTGGTCGCGCTCGGACTCGGATTGACGCTGTTCGCCACCCTCGCCGTTATCCAGACCAGCCTCGACACGGCTATTGAACGCACCATTCCAAAGCGCGCGCCGAGTTTCTTCGCGCTCGATATTCCCAAGGATGAAGAGAGCCGCTTTCGAAGCGCAGTTGCCGGAGCGGCGCCCAAAGCGGACGTGATCACCGTGCCGACCCTGCGCGGCCCGGTGGTTGCTCTGAACGATCAGCGCGTGTCGGATATGAAGGATATCCCCGAGGAAGCCTGGTTCCTTCGCGGAGACCGGGGCCTGACCTTTGCCCGTGACCTGCCCGAGGGCAGTCGGATTACAGCAGGAAAATGGTGGCCTGCCAATTATGCGGGCCCGCCATTGGTGTCGATCGACGATCGTGCCGCAACCGCAACCGGGCTGAAGATCGGAGACAGGCTGACCATTTCGGTGCTTGGCGTCGAAATTGAAGCACGGATCGCGTCGTTCCGAGAGATCAACTGGGATACCCTGGGCTTCAACTTTGTCCTCGTCTTCTCCCCCGGGGCGCTTGAAATGGCGCCCTATACTCTCGCGGCAACGATTGGTGCGACCGCGAGCGCAGAACCTGCAATCAGCCGCGCCGTATCGGACGGCTTTCCGGCGGTTTCGATGATCCGCATCAAGGACGTCGTGACACAGGTAGGGGACCTGATGCGCCAATTGGGCTCGGCCATCGCGATTTCTGCTTCGGTTGCGGTTCTCGCGGGAATTGCAGTCCTGATGGGGGCCGTCGCCGCCGCTCACCGCTCACGCAGTTATGATGCGGTGCTCCTCAAGCTACTCGGCGCAACACGCAGGCAAGTGCTTGGTGTGCAGGCAATTGAGTATGCCTCGCTTGCGTTCATTCTTTCGATCGTCGCCCTCATCATCGGTGGCGCAGCCGGATGGTATGCCGTGACCGCAATTTTCGAACTGGAGTTTGCACCCGATTGGGGTGTGGTCCTGGGAACCGTCGCGCTTGGCGGATTTGGGACTCTGGTGCTCGGCCTGCTGGGCGCGCTTCCGGTGCTTTCTGCCCGACCAGCCGCCGCGTTACGGGAACTTTAGTCGGGAACTGACGTTGTTAGCTGAAGGGCATGGAGAACGCCGCCCATGCGCCCGCCAAGTGCCGAATAGACAAGCTGGTGTTGCTTGACGCGAGGCAAGCCGGCAAAAGCAGCGCTCGTGACTTTTGCGGCATAATGGTCACCGTCGCCCGCAAGATCGGTGATCTCGACCGCCGCATCGGGCAGTGCACTCAGGATCATTGCCTCGATTTCAGTTGCCGCCATCGGCATCGACTTACATCGACTCCATAAGCTGGCGTCGCGCCTCGACGGCAAGATCCACCAACGCCTGACGGACTTCCTCGTCGGATGTTTCAACCTGCGCCCCGGTCAGGTCACCCATGACCTTGCGGATAACATCCTCGTCACCAACTTCCTCGAAATCGGCCTGCACCACGCTCTTGGCGTAGGAATCCGTTTCTTCCGCCGTCAGTCTCATCTTGGCCGCTGCCCATTGCCCGACGAGCTTGTTACGACGTGCCGTGATCCGGAACGCCATTTCCTCGTCGCGGGCGAATTTAGCTTCATGGGCCTTTTCGCGGCCATCGAAGGTGCTCATTGTCTGTCCCTCTGGTTTTTTCGAATTTCATTTCTCAAGATAGGCACTGCCACGCTTCGGTTCAATCGCTGATCTTGACGACCAGCTTGCCGATCGCTCCGCGTGCGCCCATTTTCGCGATGGCATCGCCTCCACGCTCGAACGGGAAAACCTCGGTGACGCGCGGTGCGATCTTGCCTTCCTTCCACAGGCGGAAGAGCCGCGTGATATTGTCGCGATTGGCTTCGGGGTCGCGTTGGGCGAAGGCGCCCCAGAAGACACCGCACACATCGCAACTCTTGAGCAACGTCAGGTTGAGCGGCAGGCGCGGAATACCGGCCGGAAATCCGACGACAAGGTAACGCCCTTCCCACGCGATCGAACGCAACGCCGGTTCGCAATAATCGCCGCCGACCGCATCATAGATCACATCGGCACCCTTGGGGCCGAGCACGGCCTTGAAGGCTTCGGCAAGCGCCTTTGACTGGTCCTTGTCGAACGGCGCGTGGCCGTAGAGGATTGTTTCATCCGCGCCCGCTGATCGCGCGGCAGCGGCCTTTTCTTCGGTCGACACCGCAGCCACGACCCGCGCGCCAAAGGCCTTGCCGAGTTCAACGGCCGCCATGCCCACACCACCCGCTGCGCCAAGGACGAGGAGCGTCTCGCCTTCCTTGAGCTTTCCGCGATCCAGGAGCGCATGGATGGTCGTGCCGTAAGTCAGCAGCAGCGATGCGCCTTCTTCGAAACTGCGTTCGGGCGGAAGTGCGAAGGCCTGTCCTTCGCCAAGAACGATCTTTTCGACCATCCCGCCCGAGCCAGTGGTGGAAAGAATGCGATCGCCAACCTGCCATGCGGTCACGCCTTCGCCGACCGCTTCGACCACGCCCGAAATCTCGCTGCCCGGCGCAAAGGGCCGTTGCGGCTTGAACTGGTATTTATCTTCGATGATCAGCACATCGGGAAAGTTGATCGAGCACGCCTTGACCGCGACGAGGATCTGGCCAGGACCGGCGACCGGATCGGCAATCTCTTCGAGAACAAGTGTTTCCGGGCCTCCAGCGGCTTTGGACAATAATGCTTTCATGCGGATACGGCTCCCCCAAGCCAGGGCCAGGCGGCCGAGGCTCGTTTTTCATAGTTCGATATCTTCTGATCCATTGCCATGGTCAGGCCGATTTCATCAAGACCATTCGCAAGGCAATTCTTGCGGAACGGATCGATTTCGAATGCAAAGCGATCCTGGAACGGCGTCGTGACGGTCTGGCTGTCAAGATCGACATGGATCGGGTCGGTCTTCGCCACCTCCATCAAGCGATCGATCGCCTCTTGCGGCAAGACTACCGTCAGGATGCCATTCTTGAACGCGTTGCTGGAAAAAATGTCCGAAAAACTGGGTGCGATGACGGCCTTTATTCCCATGTCGCCAAGCGCCCATGCGGCATGTTCGCGGCTGGAACCACAACCAAAATTGTCCCCCGCGATCAGGATTGGCGCGCCTGCAAATGCGGGGTCATCGAACAGATTGTCCGGATTGGCGCGGATCGATTCAAACGCCCCGCGCCCCAGCCCGATGCGACTGACCGTCTTGAGCCATTCGGCCGGAATGATCACGTCCGTGTCGATATTCTTGAGGCCAAACGGGTAAGCCTTGCCTTCGATGGTATTGACTGGATTCATCGACCCACCGCCATTAATTCGCGCACGTCGGTCAACCGTCCGGTAACAGCCGCCGCAGCCGCCATTGCTGGCGAGACGAGATGTGTTCGCGCGCCCGGCCCCTGTCGTCCCACAAAATTGCGGTTGGAGGTCGAGGCCGACCGTTCCCCCGGAGGCACTTTGTCCGGGTTCATGCCAAGGCAGGCCGAACATCCCGGCTCGCGCCATTCAAGTCCGGCTTCGATGAAAATCCGATCAAGCCCCTCGGCCTCGGCCTGCTCCTTCACAAGCCCCGAGCCAGGCACCACAATCGCCCATTTGAT
>JANLST010000127.1:0-1777 GCA_031362505.1 Sphingomonadales bacterium | reverse complement strand
TCGACTCACTGTCCGATGAATGTTCGATTTATTCGAAAAGAGGGGATGATTATGAAATCAGGATTCAAACTCGCCGCCACAGCACTGCTTTGCGGTGCGATTGCCGTGCCGACATACGCAGGCCATTCCTGGAACAACTATC
This sequence comes from Sphingomonadales bacterium, assembly GCA_031362505.1. GTDB lineage: Bacteria > Pseudomonadota > Alphaproteobacteria > Sphingomonadales > Sphingomonadaceae > Aquisediminimonas. Next base: position 1,635 of record JANLST010000127.1, on the reverse strand, counting down.
ATTGGGCGAAGCCGGGGCTCAAAGTGACTGTGCCGATCGAATGGAATCTGAGTTCGGAATGGCTCCCCCATTTCGACAATGCCGTCAGCGATTGGAATGCCGATCCGGACATAGCAAACGTACCAACGGTGATTGGCGTGGTCCCGCGCAAGGGGTCGGTCAATCCCAGGACGTGCAAACCTGTCGGCGGCCGGATCGAAGTCTGTAATTCCAGCTATGGCCGAACCGGCTGGCTGGGCATCGCGCAGATCTGGCTTTCGAATGGCCATATTTCGCAGGCAGTGACCAAGCTCAACGACACTTATTTCAATACAGCCAAGTATAATACGTCCGATTGGCGAGCACTCGTGATATGTCAGGAGATCGGCCATGATTTCGGCCTAGGCCATCAGGACGAGGATTTCGCGAATGCCGATCTACCGCTCGGTGGGGGTCTCCAGACCTGTATGGACTATACCAACGTACCTGCTGGCAATGGCCAACCAAATGACCATGATTATGAACAACTCGCATTGATATATTCCCATCCCGACAGCGCCGCGGCGGCTGTGGCGAGCTATGGCGTGAGTCAGGCTCCGGGTGGCGATACGCCGGGTGAATGGGGCCGGGCGATTCACTTCACGAAAGATGGCCGACCCGATCAGTTCGAACAAATACTCGGGCCGGGCAATCGCAAGATCACTCACGTCTTCTGGGCAATCGGCGAAGGGCCGCGCGGCTCCAAAGGTTGAAATATAGAACCCGATCAGGAAGCGGGATGATCGTCCTTTAAGCGATCTTTAAAGCAATTGGCCGATGGTAGCGCTCTGGCAGGTCAAATGGGCACAGACGGAAAGACCAGGGGCGAATATGAAAGAAGCAGGCGACGGACGCAAAAGTGCGAGCCTTGAACGTTTTCCCGTTCAGTCGCGCGCCAATTTTGTGTCCGACGAGCTCGGCACAATCCTCGCCTCCCTGGTCGAAGCCTGTCCACCGCGCGCAAACATCAGTTTTCACTTCGACGGAAAGCTGCGCGTCCATATCGACGTCCGCGCGGTCGAGGATGTGACGTTGGTCGAAGCAATGCTCCCGTCAATCGGCGCAGGCATGTTCCACACGATCAAGAGGGGAAGCACGCCGGGACATGCCTTTTTCCATCGCGTGAGTGCATTCGTCGAGCGATAAGGCTGCCCTGCCGAACGAATGTGCGAGCCTAAGGGGCGGTGCTCCAAATCGGTCTGACAGCAAACGGCAAAATAGCGTCGCTAGCGTGATGTCCGCTTTTCCCAGAGTTACACCCAAAAGCAGACAGGCAGCTTCCCACAATAGCCGTCACTGTAGACCGGCGACCGATCTCGCTCTCTTAACGCCGCGTCAAATGCCCTAGGGCTGCGTCGCCAGCAGATAGGTCTGGCGCAGACTATCAATCGGCTTGAGGCCCTCTTCTGCCTCATAGTGCCAAAAGGTCCAGCCGTTGCAGCTTGGTGCTTTCTGGAGCGTTGCACCAAGTTTATGGATCGAGCCGATCTCGGTGCCGACCGCCAGCGAACCGTCGGCGCGGACGGTTGCGCTCCAGCGGCGTTTAGCGTCCCAGACTTTCACACCGGGCTGGAGGTAACCGGTCTCGACCAGAGTGCCGAACGCCACGCGCGGTGC
>JANLST010000123.1:0-2256 GCA_031362505.1 Sphingomonadales bacterium | reverse complement strand
CCTCGTCATGATTGCCTGGCCTGTTCGCCTTCGCCATCGCTTGTTGCTCCGCCATCGGGTGTTTTGGATGCTGGTCAGACAGTGTGGGTGATGTATGCAGATTTGTCACCGAAATCCTCGCCTTGGTCAAAAGTGGGTGGCGATCCTGCCATCCGTGCTAGGGTAAACCCGCTCGGCGCGAAAAAAGTTCCGCGCGACGGAACAAAAATTGATCTGCGCGGTATTCCCTGTCTCGAAGAGGAGCGAATATGTCAGTTAAAGCAGCGGTCGGGCCTGAACTCCCCTTTTTGCGTCGTTACGCGCGCGCGCTAATGGGGTCTCAAAGATTGGGCGATGCCGCCGTACGCGAAGTGCTGGAGGCATTGCTCGCCGCGCCCGAGGAATTTGACACGAAGAAGCCGCTCCGTGTCGAACATTACCGCATCTTTCATAAACTGTGGCTGCCAGGTACCGTCGCAGCCCTGGTTGAGCCGAGTTTTGGCAGTGGACTGGTTGCGCGTTTGCCAATGCATAGCCGACAGGCGCTACTTTTGACCGCAGTGGAAGGGTTCAGCACAGAGGAAGCCGCCGGCATTCTTGGCAGCAGCGTTGCAACGGTGTCGGCCGAAATTCGCGCGGCGCGGAAATCGATCAACGACAGCTTGCAAGCCTCAGTGATGATCATCGAAGATGAGGCAATCATCGCGCTCCATATCCGGTCGATCGTCGAAGGGCTGGGCCACAGCGTGACAGGCATCGCGCGCACCCGCACAGAGGCCGTCGCTCTCGCCGAGAAAGCGCGCCCGGAACTTGTCCTCGCCGATATCAGCCTTGCCGATGGATCAAGCGGGATCGATGCGGTCAAGGACATATTGAGCGCGATGAGCGTACCCGTGATCTTTATCACTGCGTTCCCCGAACGCCTGCTGACGGGCGAGCGGCCCGAGCCGACTTATCTCATCACAAAGCCGTTTGAGCCCGAAACGGTGATCGTCACCATCGGTCAGGCTCTCCTCGTCCACCGCGAAACTATGGCGGCGTCGGCACCGGCGATGCTGGTGATGGAAGATGACACGCCCAACCCCCGCAAGCATTTCGACACGCCGCAAGCCTTGCTCGCTGACTCTGCTCTGGCCGATGGAGAGAAAGAAGCGCTGCTCACGGAATGGGATTCCGAACTGAATGGCAGATTGAACGCCGAGTCCGAAGGCATGAGCGCGTCCGATCCGATTAGTGCAAAGCGTGAGGCGCGTCTGGCCGATGAAGCCGGAATGGTGAAGAGCGCGTTGACGGAGGTTTTGCAGAGGAAGGGATAATGGGAGACCTTGCATGCGTTACCGACCAGCGTGAGCTGCATATTTTTTTGCAAGAAAATTCATTCTCCGGAACCTTTTCCTGTGGCGCGGGTTAACTCGTGGGCATCGAAATGAATCGAGCAGTGCTGGGGGCGTTAAATCTATGAAAAATTCAAACAAAATGCCGCACTGATGGCCGTCATTCTTGTCGTAGAAGATGATATTTTCATTCTCGAGAGCCTCGAATGGGTGATTGAGGATCTGGGCCACAACTCGCTGCTGGCGAGCGATCTTGCCGGAGCGCTCTTGCACCTTGCTGCCCCGAACCATATCGATGGCCTGTTCGTCGATATCCGTCTCGATGCATTGCCATTCGGCGGCTACGACGTAGCCAATCAGGCGGTTGGCCTCAGACCCGAATTGCCGGTGCTCTACACCTCGGGAAGCCCGCTTACCAATGACATGACCGGGCGGTTCGTCCCCGGCGGGCGGTTCCTTCAAAAGCCCTATTCTCCCGCACAGCTCGAATCTTTCATTGAAGAGCTTCTTCACTAACATTTTCCAAGGCCTTGCGGAGATTACAACCATCACGGACCGAACATTGAGTCAGGACATGTCATCACAATTCCACTAACAGAAGCGGTTGCAGCCCCCCCGCCCGGCAACGAAGCTGGACAGTCGGCCGAGGAAGCACTCTTGCAGGCGGGGGCCCTGCAGAGCGCCATCTTCAACAGCGCCAATTTCTCCAGCATTGCCACCGACGCCAAGGGCGTGATCCAGATCTTCAATGTCGGGGCCGAACGGATGCTCGGTTTTACGGCAGCCGAAGTGGTGAACACAGTCACACCGGCGGACATCTCCGATCCGCAGGAACTGATCGCGCGCGCGCAAGCCCTGAGCGCCGAACTGGCCACCGACATAACGCCCGGTTTCGAGGCCCTGGTGTTCAAGGCATCGCGCGGCATCGAAGATATCTACGAGC
>JANLST010000119.1:0-4959 GCA_031362505.1 Sphingomonadales bacterium | reverse complement strand
GACCCCTACGGGAATCGAACCCGTGTTTCAGCCGTGAAAGGGCCGCGTCCTAACCGCTAGACGAAGGGGCCGTCAAAGCGAGCCGCGCGCTTACCAGAATAGGCGTGCGGGTCAACCGTGTTTGGAATGACAGACGGCCTGCAGCTTGTTTCCATCGGGATCGCGCACGTAGGCGCCGTAATAGTTGGGGTGATAATGCGGACGCAGTCCGGGTGCGCCTTCGTCGGTTCCTCCGTGGGCGAGCGCGGCTGCATGAAACGCATCGACTGTTGCGCGATCTTTGGCCAGAAAGGCCAAATGAGTGCCATTTCCACTGGATGCCGGTTTGCCATCAAAAGTTGACCCCACAAAGGTCTTCGGACCGACTGCCTGTCCAAAGGCGATCCCCTCTTGGCTCTCGAAGAAAATCGGCTGGTCCAGCACTGCCATGACGGCGTGCCAGAATGGCTTGGCGCGAGCCCAGTCGTTTGTCCCAAGCGTTACATGGCTGAACATCAACGTCCTCCCATCTCAATCCACAAAAGCGATATCATCCACATGCAGTTCTGCTGCGGGTCTCGATCCCCAATCGTCAATCTTGGGGCGTCCTGCGACCCATAATCTCCGGTCTCGTCCCGCACCCAGAATCGCTTGACCCAGCGCGGTCTCGGCTTGACGGAAAGAGACTGTCTTCAGGGATCGGCCGTCATCGCCCGCCATGACCGCGCGTACGTGATTTGTCCCGACGATGTCGGCCTTGATGACACGCATTGGTCCAGCGGCGATGCGCGGGGCAGGCCAGCCCATACCGTATGGTCCGCCAGCCTCCAGCGCGTCGACCAGTGCGGGGGTCACGCCGCCGGTTGCGACCACGGCATCGAGCAACAGGTTGCGATCCTCTCCCGATCGGGCAACATCGGCGGCAAGTCGCTCTTCAAGGAAATCGGCAAAAGCGTCGATCCGGTTGGCCTCGATCGTCAGCCCTGCCGCCATGGCGTGCCCGCCACCTGCAACCAGCAATCCGGCATCCTTGGCAGCCAACACCGCCGCGCCAAGATCGACACCCGAGACTGAGCGGCCAGACCCTTTGCCGACACCCTGGGCATCAACGGCGATCACAATCGCCGGACGGTTGAATTTTTCCTTCAGTCGCCCCGCGACAATCCCGATCACGCCGGGATGCCAGCCATTGCCTTTGACGACTGCAACCGCGCGATTGCCCTGACCGATGGCTGCGGCCTCGGCTTCTGCCTGAACCCCGGCTTCGATCACACGACGATCATTGTTGAGCTGATCGAGTTCTTCGGCAATCGCACGGGCTTCGTCCCGATCGTTGGTGGTAAGCAGACGCACACCGAGATCCGACTTACCGACCCTGCCTCCCGCATTGATCCGCGGCCCCAGCGCGAAACCCAGGTCTGAACAGAGGGGTGCGCGTTTGAGCCGGGACGCGGTTATCAATGCATCGAGCCCGACATTGCGGCGTCCTGCCATGATCTTGAGACCCTGTGCGACAAAGGCCCGGTTGAGCCCGCGTAACTGGGCAACGTCTGCAACGGTGCCCAAGGCGACGATGTCAAGCAACTCAAGCAGGTTTGGTTCGCTTCTTGCAGCGAAATGTCCGCGTTCACGCAACACTCTGGTCAGGGCCGCCCCCAACAGCCAAGCCATGCCGACGGCGGCCAGATGGCCAAACGCCGCGCCATCGGTTTCATCGAGCCGGTTTGGATTGACCAGCGCAAAGGCGACAGGAAGTTCGGTCGCACATTTGTGATGATCGACTACAATCACGTCGACGCCTGCTGCCTTGGCCATCGCCAATGCTTCGAAAGCCTGCGCGCCGCAGTCGACGGTAACAATCAGCGTCGATCCGCCCTGCGCGAGCTTCACCAATGCCTCACCGGACGGTCCATAGCCCTCCATCAGCCGGTCGGGGATATAAGCCCCCGCCTCAAGCCCGAGATGGCGCAACAAGCGGATGAGGAGCGCCGCAGAGGTTGCGCCATCCACATCGTAATCGCCGAAGATCGTGACTGTCTCGCCGGCCAGCACCGCATCGGCCAACCGCATGGAGGCGGTATCCATGTCGCGGAAGATCGAAGGATCGGGCATGAAGGCCCGGATCGTCGGGTTGCGATGCACCGCAAGCGCGTCAGAAGGGCAACCGCGTGCCAACAGCAACTGATCGACCAGATCGTCGCATTCCCCCGCCGCGCCACGCCACGCCCATGTCTGGCCACTGATCGAACGCGGGAAGGCAAGGGGGGAGGGCATTGTTCGGGCTTAGGCGGAACCGTGTTGTTGCCGCAACGGTTTACTTCGACTTCTCGACCTTCTCAGGCGGCGGTTTGGCGTCTAGCGTCAGCCCGTCTCGGTTGAGTTTCAAGTTGATGCCCACATCCCCGACATTGGTATCGAGCGAGATGCTGCTGTCATTGCCGATGGTAAGCGTGCCATCATTGCCCAGTTCGATTGGCGGAATAATAGGGGTCTCGTCGTTGCCGGGCTCGTCGGTGGGTTTGGGCGGGGCAGGCAGTCCGGCACCGCTGATTGCCTGAACCATGAAGTCGCGCCAGATCCGCGCCGGAACGTTGCCGCCATTGATCCCGCGCAGAGGCGTATTGTCATCGTTGCCAACCCACACGCCCACCACAAGATCGCCTGCAAAGCCGATGAACAACGCGTCGCGATTGTCCTGGCTGGTGCCTGTCTTGCCAAATGCGGGGACGCGCAGTGCAGCAGCATGGCCCGTGCCTTCATTGATCGGCGCGGCAAGCAGGCTCAAAAGCATTTCCTCCGTGTTTGCCCCAAAACTACGTTCGGTGGAGAGGAGCTTTCCCAAAATTCCGGCATCCTTGACAGGAATGGCGTGCGGCTTGACCGGATAATGCTTTGCGGCCACCGCGGCATAGGCGGACGTCAGTTCAAGCAGGGTCACCCCGGATGATCCGAGCGCCAGGCTTGGATCCTCCGAAAGCGGACTCTTGATGCCAAGGTCGCGCGCCGCCCGGACTACCGCGTCCCCGCCAAGCTTCTTGTAGAGCTTGACGGCTACGACATTGCTTGACCGGGCAAAGGCCTGCTTGAGGGTAATTTCGCCCCTATAGCGCTCACCGCTGTTTTTGGGCTGGTAACCACCGGTCGTGATGGGGCTGTCATCGATCATGCTGTCCGGGGTCATCCCCGACCGCAACGCCGCAAGATAAACGAACAGTTTGAAGGTCGATCCCGGCTGACGGCTTGCCTGTGTTGCGCGATTGAAGGGTGACTTGTCATAGGAGCGCCCTCCGATCATCGCGACCACGTCACCGTTCGGACGCATCGCTACCAAAGCGACCTGTGCATTGCCGAGCGGTGCCTGCGCGATGGCGGCGCGGGCAATCTTCTGGAGTCGTGCATCAAGCGTCGTCTTGATCTTTTGCTCGCCATAAGAATCCTCGGCGATGATCCGTGCCTGCGGCATGGCCCAGTCGGCGAAATAGGTGCCGGTCGGAAGGCCCGCCTGTTCCCGTCGGTCAACGGACGCGGGAGCGGTGGCCATCGCTTTGGCTTTCGTGATGAAGCCAGCCGAGACCATTGCATCGAGCACCATTCGGGCCCGTTTCTGTGCGGCTTTGGGATTTTTTGTCGGCGCAAGGCGGGACGGGGCCTGAACCAGTCCCGCCAACAATGCCGCTTGTGCGAGCGTCAGGCGCTCCGGCTGGCGGTAGAAATAATGCATCGACGCCGCCCGCAAGCCATACACATTGTCACCAAAATAGACGTTGGACAGATAGCGCTCGAGTATTTCGTCCTTGGTCAACCATGCCTCAAGCCAAAACGCGATCAACAATTCACGGGCCTTGCGCGAGAGACTGCGTTCCGGCGTGAGGAATGTGATCTTGGCAAGTTGTTGCGTGATCGTGCTGCCGCCTTGCGTGCCGCCGCTGCCCATATTGTTGAGCGTTGCCCGCGCGACTCCGCGGGGGTCGACACCCCAATGTGAGTAGAAGCGCCGGTCTTCTATCGCTATCAAGGCCTGTTTCACATGCTTCGGCAGCTTCGCAATCTTGACCGGCTCATCGATGATCGCGCCGTTGCGGGCAAAGGCCTGGCCATCAGCCGCAAGCAAGGTGAGTTGAGGAGGCGCAATCGGCTGGAGCGATTTGGATAGAGGTGCTGTCAGGGCAAGCCACAGAAAGAGGACACTGAAAAGGATCGCTGATGCCATGGCAATGCGGCGAATCCAGAACCAGCGTCTGCCCCAACGGGAAGGTCGCGGCGGCGTTGATGGTCCGGATTCATCCTCGTAAGGCGCAATCCAATCCCGACCAAAGTCAGAATCATCAGTAGGTGTCAGCGGGCCGGGCATCGTTGCTGTATTAGAGACATATGACAGCTCTGGCGAGAGCGAAATGGCATTTAAAGCGCCTTGCGGTGTTCGCCTTTCACCCAACGGACCGTGCCGGAGCTGGCACGCATGACGACGCTTTCGGTTGTCATGGTCCCATTGCTCAGGCGCTTCACGCCATCAAGCAGAGACCCGTCTGTCACTCCGGTTGCAGCGAAGATGCAATCGCCCTTCGCCAATTCCTTGAGATCATAGATATAATCGAGATCCTTGATACCCCACTTGCGCGCACGACTTTTTTCATCTTCGTTACGGAACAGCAACCGGCCCTTGAATTGGCCGCCAACGCATCGAAGCGCTGCTGCTGCGAGCACCCCTTCGGGTGCTCCACCCGATCCCATGTACATGTCGATCGTCGTGTCCGGATCTGTCACGGCAATCACGCCGGCAACATCGCCGTCGGGGATGAGCATGATACCGCAGCCTATGCTGCGCAGTTCGGCGATCAGTTTTTCATGGCGCGGGCGATCGAGTACACAGACGATGATCTCGTTTGGCTGGACACCTTTGGCTTTGGCAACGGCTGCGACGTTTTCAGTCGGTGTTTTGGAAAGGTCGATAACGCCATCCGGATAACCGGGGCCGACTGC
>JANLST010000107.1:0-2153 GCA_031362505.1 Sphingomonadales bacterium | reverse complement strand
TGTAAATTATTGTAACTTCTCTCTGTAAGGAATCTTATCCACCATTAAACAAACTCCGCCAAACTATTCTCAATAATAACAATAACTCACAGGGAACTGTTATTGGACTCTCTATGAAACTCCTGCGTGTTTGACTGCAATAAAATAGCCACTAATATTTATTGCCTTTTACAAAGTTGCAGCAGTTTATACGTTACGCCATAAACGCCGATTTTCTCTGCAATAATGGTAATTCTTTGATACACGATATATATTTTCCTGCATTATTTTTGATTTCCTCTTCCTCTGCCAACATGCTGCGTTGTTTTGAGTCGCGACGCAAGCGTTTTGCGTAGTTAATTGCAACCGGCTTCGGCTGGTCATGTCCCGGATTAACCGTCAATGGTGGTGGACGCAGGCACAGCACAACGGCATTGACCTGCAGTCTCCGCCGGAGTGTCCTGATGAAACCGATCCTAGCCCTGATGGCACTTGCCGCATTCACCGCACCCCTGCTGGCCCAGAATGCCGCGCCATACGTGGTTGCTGAAACTGGGGATGGTTATTGGCGGCTCGACGACGCGGTTCGAGCAATCGGCAATGCAGAGGCTACTATCGTCATTGCACCGGGTACCTATCGTGATTGCGCCGTCCAGACAGCGGGTATCATCACTTTCAAGGCAGCGCGTTCGGGCAGTGTGATTTTTGACGGTGGCATCTGCGAAGGCAAGGCAGCGCTCGTCCTGCGCGGAAAGGGCGCGCGGATCGACGGACTTATCTTCCAGAATATGCGGGTCCCCGACGGCAATGGTGCGGGCATCAGACTCGAACAGGCCAATCTCGAAGTCTCGAACTCCATCTTCCGCAATTCAGAGGAAGGCATCTTGTCAGCTGCCGATGAGGCGGGCGCGGTCACGATCGACCAGTCAACCTTTTCAGGCCTCGGTCGCTGCGATCGAGGCCTGTCCTGCGCGCATTCGATTTATATCGGCTATTATGGCAGCCTGACCGTGACGCGCAGCCGGTTCGAACGCGGTCGCGGCGGGCATTATGTCAAAAGCAATGCCACACGTACCGATGTCCGTGATTCGAGCTTCGACGACACGCAAGGTCATCTTTCCAACTACATGATCGACCTGCCCGCCGGGGCCAACGGCACGATTGCACGCAACACGTTCGTCCAGGGTCGCGACAAGGAAAATTATTCGGCGATGATCGCCGTCGCCGCCGAAGCGCGAGCCCATCCGTCCCGTGGCCTCATCATCACCAATAATGAAGCAACACTCGGTGCCGGGGCGAACAACACAGTCTTTGTTGCCGACTGGAGCCATGAACCGCTCCAGATCTCGGCCAACCGTCTGGGCACCGGAATCAAGCTTTTCGAAACGCGTTGATCAACGGGCCAGCGCTTCCTTCAGCCGCTTCGGATTGTACAAGGACTGGCGTTCGGCGCGGATCAAGGGATCGGCCCAACGGCGCGTGCCGACCCAGCGCTTGTGAACAGCATCTGCAACCGCTTCAATGTCACCGCCATCACGCAAAGACTGCTGCAAACCAGCCAGCGCAAGTCCAGCCTCATCAAGTGGAGCCCTCGTCGTTTCGAGTGACGACGACGCGTAGCGAACATCTATGCTGCCCAGGATCGACCGTGCACCCCTGAGCATGGCAATTGCCGTTTCCCTGTCTCCATCAACCAGCGCCGTTTCGGCCGCACCAAGAGCGACAAAATAATCGGCCAGCGCGTTTGCCACGCCATAGGGCTGGTCGCCTTTCAGCACACAGGCCTTGGGGTCAAGGGCCCGGACGTAGCTTGCCAGCCCTTTGAGGACGGTCGCCGAAGGCGGCTCTCCATCAAACTCATCGACCACCAGACCGCGAATAAAGGCCTCAAGTCCCCGCTCGTCCACCCGCGAGACTTTGGGCATGGAAAAGGTCAGGTCGGGAATGGGCTTCGGATTGAAAATCCCGTCGCCGCGATGCGAACTCATCAACGAGGACGTCACGTCCGCAGTCCCGGGCGGTCCTGACAATCCGGGAAACTGAAAGCCCTGATTTCCGCGTCCGCCGCGGTGACAACTCATGCAGCTCAATCCTGCACGTGCAGCCTGCCCTCCAAGAAGCATCGGATCGCGGAACATGACCGTACCATAGACTAGCGAAACAATGTCAGGCGG
>JANLST010000101.1:0-6695 GCA_031362505.1 Sphingomonadales bacterium | reverse complement strand
TGCGGCTGGACCACGATTTCTGATGTGCTAAGTCTGATGTGCATGTAATCGGTTGAAATAGCACCAAAATACATCACATCTGGCAAGGCCATAATGCTCACCGCGATCAGAACATGACGAGCTGTTCGGGATTTTTACGTTGCCGTTGCCGACTTTGGCTGCTGAATCGAACGATATTTTCATATTGCTTGTCTGTAAAATTGAGGACGTGGATGTCGCCACGTTCGGGGATGTTGTTCTCGATCCTGCGCAAGTAGGTCGCCAGTTGTTCCTTGCCATTGCAAAATCGGGCGTAGATCGAAAGCTGGCTCATTTCAAAGCCCTCGTCCAGCAAAAATTCTCGGAATTTGGTCGCCGCGCGGGATTGTTCTTTCGTTCCGACGGGCAGGTCAAACATAACGAAAATCCACATAAGGCGGTATCCACTCAGATAGGTTGCGGCCATGCGTGGTCAGTCCGTTGAGGAAGCATTGGCTAGTCCCGCTCCAATCCCTGCCCAAGCTAGCGGGTCAGGCGGGGTGAACAAGGCCAAGGCTGGCTTGCCGCTCTCAAAGCTTTTTGCGAGGGAAACTGACAATCGTTGTGCGGCTACAGAAACAGGCGACAACGCACCCTCCAGCCGCAAATCTGCTCCAATCAAATGCGCGAGCGGCTTTTTGCTCTCTGGCGTTACGGCATCAATGCCATCTCCCACCATGCGGCGCACTACGGCGTCAACCAAGGGCCGGAAGGGTTCGACTAAATCATCGGCCAGTGCAAAACTGTTCACGCCGCTTTTGTGATGGAGGCCGATGCTAGGGTGTAATCCCGCGCCAATTACCGCGCGGGCAACAGTCGCACGCATGACGGCATAGCCGTAATTGAGCAGCGCATTTGCGCCGTCGGCATCACGGTCTCGGCGGAAATCCGGCCCCATCAACGCTGGCCAATACCGCCGCGCGGCCTGCGCTTCGAGATTGTCAGGATCGCCCGACCGCACGCGCCGCGTCATAAATTTGAGGGGTTCGGCCTCGGGCGCACCTAGGCTGTCTAGCAGACTTGCTTGCATCAGGATTTTTGCGGTCGCAATCTGTCGCCAGAGCTGTTTGCGAAGCGGCTCGCCAGAGGCCCATTGCGCGCGCATCCTGCCCGCTTGTGCGTGGTGGCCATCAATGGGTGTCATTAGTGCAACAGGTGAATGGTTGGCACCGCATAGCACCATGATCGCACCGCGCTCAGCCAATGTGATGACAAGATTGGTCGTCCAGGTGACGCCGTGTGCATGAACAATGATTGCGTGAACATCGTCCAGTGCGACGCGACCTTGCTCCGCGCGGTCTTGCGACACGATAAGGAAACCTCGGTGCGCTGAGAGGTGCAGACCGTCTGTGGCAATATCAACAATTCGGTCCATAGGCGGACTTCCCGATGCTTTTCCTAGTCGTCAAAACGACGGTAAATCATCGCAGATTATGGACAATATGAAGTTAACGCGGACCGGGATCGAGAATATGGCCAAGTGGATTGATGCGAATTTGGCGGGCTTTGTCCCGCTTCAATCCGCTGGCAGATGTGTTGATATATTTGAACGGATCATTTCCATCCGCGTCGCGAGCTTTAAGCGCGCCCGCCTCATTGTGCTGGGCAATCTGCATTGCACCAGCGGCGCTAAACTTAACCACGCGCATGATTTCTCTCGCGCTACAGCCTCGTTCAACAGCAATTAGGTCGTTTTGACGTAAACTTAATACCTTCTTGGCCGCTGGGTGTGGTCGTTCCGGTAACACGTCGCGTTTGTGAGCATCAAACATCGAGACAACGCGCGACACCCATTTTCCGTCCGGCATTTTCCAAACATCATATCGCGCGTTGGCATCCCCCTTATATCCCTTGAATGCTTTTCCGGCTCGGTCGAAAATAGGAATAACATTGAGCGCTTCGCGAACACGAATACGGCGGATACCATTAAATGGCCCGTCGCACTTGGCAAATGCAATCAACGCTGCTTCAAATGGCTTTCCCGACAAACCTTCTGTCGCTGTATATAGCGCAGACTGAAGCGCCCGATCAGGAATAGCGATAGGGTCAGTGATTTCTTCTGGTTTAAGCGAGAGCAAAGGCTTCCGCCGGACGACGATGGGTAAGCCCTTCGCCGATGCCTCCCCCGTAAAACCGTATGCCGTGTCATTGTGCAAGCGTGCTGACGTAACATCACGCTGTTTGGACGGCGTGCCATCACGGCCATGATCTGCCTTGTGGCTGATGACGATGCGGTCAAGCGCTGCTCGGAGATCGTTGCGGAAGGCTTCTTTGCCCCGGCTTTCTTCCCACGGCGCTTGCAGCCCATCAAACAGCTTATCAAGCTCCTGCGATTCTGCTCGGCCTGCCGCCTGTGAAATCATATTGAGCAATCCGCGCGTGGTTACGCCAATCACCGCTGCGTCAATCGCATGATGCCGGTGATCGAGCCTGTTTTTCGGCGCACCGCTGTGTGGATTTTCGACATAGTTATGATCGGGCAGCAAGTCATTTAGACCCCACAGCCGCCGCAACATCGCGGTCATCCGACCGGGTATGACGTAGACGCCCGCACTTTCGAGATAGAGGCTTGAAAGATAGGTGCGCGTAGATTTTGCCAGATATTGCGTATCGGTCAACTGCCGCGCGATAAAGCCGCCGTTGCTTTCGATCCTCTCCATCGCATCTGGCTCAAACCGCCATTGCTTAGATTTATGAAGGCGTGAAACTTGATCGGCGATGATCGACCAACGATCTGTCTCGCCCCATTTCTCATACGGCGTCTTGTTGCCTTTTTCGCGGTTGCAGGTGCGGTGCGCCATCACCTTATTGCCAGCGCCGTCATCGAAACTGCGCGAGTAAGGGATGATATGCTCCACCTCCGCCGTGCTGTTAAACAGCATTTCGATGCTGATGACGTTCCCGCAAAAGGGGCAGCGACGATCAAGGGGGTTGCCGGGGTTTAACTCTTCCCAGATGCGCAGTCGCATCCGGTTGCTGCCATTATCAGCCTGTCCGCATTCCACTAACTTTGCGCCACGCGCCATCGCCGCCTTGGTATTCGCGTTGAGATCGCGGTTAAGGTCTGCTTTCTGCATTTCGTTGAGTTTCAAATCCCGTGCTAGCTCAACCACCATCTCATCCGGGCGGCCATGAACCCTGATGACTGCATTCACCAACTTCCGAAGCTGGTTGAGGCCAATATGCACCGTGGGATTGGTTATCTTGCCATAGCGAATTTCGTCCGGGTCATCGCGGTTCTGTGTTCCCGGCGGAATTTCACGTGATAGGATTTCCCCGTAGTAGGGCAGTTCGTCGAGAACCTCACCTGTTCTAAAATCACTATGCGAACGGTCAATGGCAAGTTTGACGGCCTCATCATAGGTAGTCACAGCCTCTTTGAGTTTCTCAAGGATTAGACGGCTCGCTGTCTCACCCAACCGACCATGCCCATCGGGAAGGCGGATTTTGCCAATGGCGCGTGCCTCGTCGGTGGTGACGCCGTGGGTGGCGATTAGCCAATCATACAGGACTTGCGGATCGGGTTCGTTCTCCACCATCTCAATAACCGCCGCTTGCGTTCCGGCATCAAAATGCGCCCAACGCAGGCCGAACGCTTTTTTGTCGCTGAATGACGCAAACACTTCGTCGCCAGTCAACTCACTGCGGTTTTCGCTCGATTTATTGAAATCCTCGCCGTCGCCCAACTTGATGACCTTGCCGAGTGATTTGAAGGTCTGCTTCTTGCGCGTTTTGAGTGAGAGAATCAGAGCGTTGCGTTCGTCTAGCCTCAGGTCGCGGGCCATCTCACCCGCCTTGGTGATTTTCAGGTGATTGACCTCTTGATACAGCCGCAATTCCTGAAACAACGGGCTGGATTTAGGAAGGCGTAATTCCTCGTTATAGAAAGTGCAGCCGTCGACCTTGGCTGGTTTTAAATCACGCTGGAAAAAGATAATCCGGTGCAAGCGAGCGCGAATTTCCTCGGTCAGGAGCGTAGGATTAAGCTCGGACTGCAGAGTCCAAAGCGCATCAAATTCTGCTTCCAAATGACGGCGCTCTGGATAGAAATCATAGCCGTCGCCTTCGGGCCGCATCCGAACGCGCTTGATTTCATTGTCATTGAGAAATTGGCCGTATGTCCGTCCGTCCATCGCCGCATCAAGCGCCTTGGCACCCCCGGCAATTTTGCCGTCCTCGTTTGGATCACGGTCAGTCTTTCGGTTCGATTTGAACCCACGCCGCTGATTCAGGTGAAATAGCGCGCGGCCAAATTCATGCGGGGTTAGTTTTTCGGTTACACCCTTCGCGCGCAATGGATAGGGATCAAGTGCCGCGACCTTCTTCGCCTCTGCCTTATCCTCCGGCATCAGTCCGACGGCAATAAGCGCCCGCAATAGCGCATCTCGCCGTCCCAAATACCGATCCCGCCGCCGCCGCATCGCGCGCGCTGCGCGGCGGTCAACAGCTAGGCTCGCGCCGGTTTTTGCATCTCGCCCGTCAGAGAATATCCGCACCCCCATGTCGCGAATGGTCTCACCGTCATAAAGGCACCAGCCGATGCTGTTTGTGCCCATGTCGAGGCCAAGACGTGTTGGCATGTGCGATTCTCCTGTTCCTAACAGCAACCTTGCCAAAATCGGTGAACTTGACAATTGGAATGCTTCATTTATTCATCTGGATACAGAAATCGTAGTCTGGTTGTTAACAAGCAACTTGATTGCATCAAATCGAAACGGGGGCCACGGCCTCCGTTTTCATTTGACCGAACCGCCAAACAAGGGCGCTCGGCCAAGGTTGGGCGAGATCCACGTTCGCAGTCAAATCCGGCCGATACTGCTGGAGGGCTTTGCGCAGTATATAAAGATGCCACCAAGGCCCAAACCTCGAATGACATGGGACGTGCCATTCGCGTTATCCCTTTGGCAGCAGCAGGCTTGCGTCCCCATAGCTATAAAAACGGCAGCCCTCCTGGATTGCATGCCTGTATGCAGCTTGCATCCTTTCGATCCCCATCAACGCACTAACCAGCATGAACAGCGTCAATGTGCGCCCCTCAATACCCAGTGGCGACCAACAAGGCCGATAACTCACGGCGTCAAATTGCCCTGGACAACGTTCGTTGGGATGGACCTCGGAAGATACCCTGTCTTCCGCACCTTCAGTAGGAAACCCGAGATGTCCCTGCTGAAAAGGATGGTGGAGCTGAGCGGGATCGAACCGCTGACCTCGTCATTGCGAACGACGCGCTCTCCCAACTGAGCTACAGCCCCGCATCCGGGTTTGCGCCTTTAACGCCCTGAATTGGCCAGTGCAATGCCCTTGCCTCGTCGAGTTGCCACCCTACAAAGCGATAATCCGAGTCGTCAATCACGGCGGCTGATCTGTTTGAGAGGATCCATCTGAAATGGCTCGTGCCTGGTATTTCACTGCTTATCCAAAAGCTCTTCCCACGCTCGAACATGTCGAACTGCGCGAGATGCCTGATCAGGGGCTTGCGACAGGCCAGATTCGGGTCAAGAACCATTATCTGTCGGTCGATCCCTATATGCGCGGCCGAATGACAAATTTGGCATCCTATGTCGAAGGTTTCGCAATCGGTGAACCGATGACCGGCGGTGCCGTTGGCGAGGTCATTGAAAGCAAGGCCGAAGGTTTTGCCGTGGGCGACAAGGTCATGCACATGAATGGCTGGCGCGATGAAGCGGTGGTTGACACCCTGCCTGGCCCGGGTGGCATGGGCACGCAAAAGCTTCCGCCCATGAATGTGCCGATCCAGGTCTGGCTGCACAAGTTGGGGCTGACAGGCGCGACGGCGTATTTTGGTTTGCTCAAGACGGCTGAAGCCAAGCCGGGCGACACCGTGTTTGTTTCAGCGGCGGGTGGTGCCGTCGGCTCGGCGGTGGTCCAGATCGCGAAGAAAAAGGGAATGACCGTGATTGGTTCGGCTGGCGGACCGGACAAATGCGCGTGGGTCAGGGAATTGGGTGCAGATGCCTGCATCGACTATAAGTCAGGCCCAGTCCTTCCCCAACTCGCGGCAGCAGCGCCCGGCGGTATCGATGTCTATTTCGACAATGTCGGCGGTGATCATCTTGATGCGGCCTTTGCAGTGGCAAAGAATTTTGCCCGTTTTGCAATTTGCGGGATGATCGATCGTTACAATGACGCCGAAGGAGGCGTTGAGTACAAGTATCTGATCCGTTGCATACCGGCGCGTATCCGCATGCAGGGATTCATCTTCACCGATTATGTCCAGCATATGGGCGAGTTCCTCGGCGAAATGGGCCCATGGGTGATGAATGGCGAAATGAAAATGCGCGAAACGGTGAATGATGGGATCGGCTCTGCATTTGATGCGTTTCTCGGCCTGTTTTCTGGCGGCAACACTGGCAAAATGCTTGTGAAGCTGTAAAGGCGCGCTGCATGTCAGCAGCAATCATCGATGGTAAAGCCTTTGCGTCAGGGTTGCGCGCACGGGTCTCGGAAGGCGTGGAGGCGTTTCGCATGGAAACCGGGTCTGTGCCCGGGCTTGCCGTGGTCCTTGTGGGCGAAGACCCCGCCAGCGCAGTCTATGTCCGCAACAAGGGCAAGCAAACGGTTGAAGCCGGCATGATCAGCTTCGAGCACAAGCTCCCGGCCGAGACCATGCAACAGGACCTGATTGACTTGGTCAAAACGCTGAATGCGGATGACCG
>JANLST010000099.1:0-3054 GCA_031362505.1 Sphingomonadales bacterium | reverse complement strand
CAAAGGAGTTTTCCGTCCAACGGGCATTACAAATCGGAGACAACCCCCTATATGCGCGGCACGGCGCAACCATCGGACGATTCCCCATGATCACCACACATCCGTTCGATGATGACAAGTTACGGGAAGAATGCGGGATTTTCGGGGTCTGGGGCGCCGACACGGCTTCGGCTGTCACGGCGCTGGGCCTTCACGCGCTCCAGCATCGTGGCCAGGAAGCGGCCGGCATCACGAGCTGGGACGGATCCAACTTCCATTCGCATCGTGCAATGGGGCATGTCGCCGGCAATTTCGACCGCGACGAGATCATCAATGGCCTGCCCGGCAGCGTCGCCTGCGGCCATGTCCGGTATGCGACGACTGGTGAGACGTCACTGCGCAATGTTCAGCCGCTTTTTGCAGATCTGGCTTCCGGTGGATTTGCCGTTTCCCATAACGGCAACATCTCCAATGCGATGACAGTGAAACGCGACCTTGTCCGTCGGGGTGCGATCTTCCAGTCAACCAGCGATACCGAAGTCATCATCCATCTCGTCGCGACCAGCACCTATCGGACCCTTCTCGACAAATTCATTGACGCCTTGAAACAGGTCGAGGGTGCGTATTCGCTGATCTGCCTCACGCCAGAGGGCATGATCGTCTGCCGCGACCCGCTGGGCATCCGCCCGCTGGTCATGGGCAAACTCGGTGAAACCTTTATCTTCGCGTCTGAAACCGTCGCCCTCGATGTCGTCGGCGCAACGTATGAACGCGAGGTAGAGCCTGGGGAGATCATCGTCGTCTCAAACGGCGAACTCCGCTCAATCAAACCCTTCGCGGCGATCAGCCCGCGCCCGTGCATCTTTGAGCATGTCTATTTCTCCCGTCCCGATTCGATTGTTGACGGATCTAGCGTCTATTCGGTGCGCAAGGCCATCGGCGCGCAGCTTGCGGTAGAAAGCCCGGTTCGTGTGGATATGGTCATTCCCGTGCCGGATAGCGGGACGCCGGCGGCGATTGGCTATGCCCAGCAGTCTAGTATACCCTTCGAACTCGGCATTATCCGCTCACACTATGTCGGACGGACTTTTATCCAGCCGGGTGATCAGGTCCGTCATCTCGGCGTCAAGCTGAAGCATAATGCCAATCGCGCGCTGATCGAGGGTAAAAGCGTCGTCCTGATCGATGATTCGATCGTGCGCGGCACAACGAGCCTCAAGATTGTCCAGATGATGCGCGATGCCGGTGCAACCGAGGTCCATCTCCGCATTGCCAGCCCGCCAACGCGGCACAGCTGCTTCTACGGTGTGGATACGCCTGAACGCTCCAAGCTGCTCGCGGCCAAGCATAATGTGGAGGAGATGCGGACCTTCATCCACGCCGACAGTCTGGCCTTTGTTTCGATCGACGGCCTCTACAAGGCCTTGGGTGAGGATCGCCGCGCCGATATCCGCCCTCAATATTGCGATGCTTGCTTCACAGGCGATTATCCGACCCGCCTGACTGACCAGGACGAGATCGCGCCCGAAAACCAGCTCAACCTGCTTGACGAACGGGTGGTCTAGTGCCGGGCTTGCTTGACGGACAGGTTGCGCTCGTCACGGGGGCATCGCGCGGCATCGGGGCAGCAACGGCCGAAGCGCTGGCTGCAGGTGGCGCACATGTGATCCTTACCGCACGCACGACAGCAGGTCTCGAAGAAGTCGAGGAAAGAATTCACACAACTGGCGGGACCGCGACTATCGCACCGCTCGACCTGACTGACCCGGACAGTATTGGTCGCCTCGCACACGCTCTGTCTGAACGCTGGAAGAAGCTCGACATAATGGTGCTGAATGCTGCCATGCTGGGCACCCTTGCACCGGTCCAGCATCTTGATGCGAAGGAATTCGCCAAGATATTTACCCTCAACGTCAGCGCACAGGCGGCCTTGATTGCAGCATTCGATGCCCTCCTTCGGCAAAGCGGCAATGCAAGGATCATTGGCCTCACATCAAGCGTCGGGGCGACGCCGCGCGCCTATTGGGGCGCATACGGCGCCTCGAAAGCGGCATTCGATACGCTGTTGGGTTCGTACGCCGAGGAGAACAGGAATACGGGCCGCATTTCTGTCGCGATCGTTGATCCAGGGGCCACACGCACGAAGATGCGTGCATTAGCCTATCCTGGCGAAGACCCTGCAACCTTGAAGGCCCCCGAAGTGGTCGCAGAAAGAATTCTTGGCCTTCTGATCGGCGGATTCGAAACCGGGCATCGAAAACGCATCGATTAACCATTTCCGCTAGCAAGATGTTATCCAATCCCCTCTATCGCAGCGGTTGGGACCAGCATTGTCAGGATTGAACGATGCCCAATTATACGCCTTACCAATCTGCGTCGCAGGAAGATCGTTGCGGCGTGCGCATTCCGATGCGGCTCGCGGCAAAGCTGCGCGCTTCAGGCTCCCCTGCCTTCGAAGTCACGGTCTATGACCTCTCGATCAGCGGTTTTTGCTGTGATGCCGTGACGGGCATGAGGCCCGATGCGATCTGCTGGGTGACCCTTCCGGGCCTATCCAGCCTTCAGGCCAAAGTGATCTGGAACGACAGTTCTCGCGTCGGTTGTGCATTTGATCATCTGATGAATGTCGCCGTGCTTGACCGGATCGTCTCAATCCATGGCGGCGTTGGCCATCATTCGCGATCCACAGCTCGCTGAACTGCGTTGTAGAAGGCCCGTCGTTCTGCGCCGACGCCCTTGGGGTCGGTCGCTGTGGGCCAGTTGCCGCTTGACGCGATCACAAGTTTTCGTCCGGGATCGAGGAAGATACCCTGACCGAAAATGCCTTGCGCTGCAAAACTGCCGTCGTCGTTGGTCCACCATTGATAGCCATAACCGCGGCCGGGATCGGCAATATCGGCCTGTTTGGTTGTCGCGTGGGGCAACCAATCATCGGGCAGCATATTTATTCCGCCTGCAACACCGCCGCCCAGTATGAACAGGCCAAACCGCGCATAGTCCCTCAGCGTCGCCGAGATGCAACACCCGCTGATTTCGTGATCTGTCGCGCCAAGCATCCAGACCGCATCCTTCTCC
>JANLST010000097.1:0-6042 GCA_031362505.1 Sphingomonadales bacterium | reverse complement strand
CGGCGAAAAGCGGTGCCTCCGATATCGGGCAGCATTTCACCCATTCGCCGCGCTCGCCCGCCGCGTGGCTTCTCCTCGGAGCCGGAACCTGACTTTTGCTTCGCCATCGCGCAGACACATGCCATAGCGCGGCATGCCCGTCGATACGCCAGATGAAATTGCCCACAGGATTTTGAGTCATTTTGGGGCGAATGCCCGTGATTTGCCATGGCGGAACCCCCCAGGCGTTCCCTTGCCGCTTGATGACCCCGATTGGCCCTATCGCGTTTGGCTGTCTGAGATCATGCTCCAGCAAACCACTGTGGCAGCGGTCTGGCCGTATTTCAGCACGTTCACATCCCGTTGGCCAAATATTCAGGCACTTGCCGAAGCTCGCGACGAGGACGTGATGGCCGCTTGGGCTGGGCTGGGTTATTATGCGCGCGCACGCAATCTTCTCGCCTGTGCCCGCTTGATCACAGCAGACTATGGTGGCTCCTTACCGTCGGAGGAAGCGGTGCTCCTGCAATTGCCCGGCATTGGTCGTTATACTGCTGCGGCAATCGCTGCGATTGCGTTTGGCAAGCGAGCGGTGGTGGTGGACGGCAATGTTGAAAGGGTCATCGCAAGACTTTTTGCCGAGCCTGCCAAGCGGAGTCTCTATTCGTTAGCCGACCGGCTTACGCCCGAAAGCGCGGCAGGCGATTTCGCCCAGGCGATGATGGATCTGGGAGCGACAATCTGCACACCGCGCAACCCCCGTTGTGACGAATGCCCGTTGAGCGAGGATTGCAAAGGCCGCGAGTACCCGGAAGCCTATCCGGCTAAAGCAATCAAAGCGGCCCGCCCGGAGCGAACTGGCATCGCGTGGTGGATCACATGCGATGAAATGGTTTTTCTTGTGACTCGCCCGTCAAATGGATTGCTTGGTGGAATGCGGGCACTGCCGACATCCGATTGGTCGGAAAATTCCGACCGCACGCCACCCTTTGCGGGACATTGGCGACGCTACGGCTTGGTCAGCCATGTCTTTACCCATTTCAGTCTAGGCCTGTCGGTCGCGGGCATTAGGATCAAAACCGGTTGCAAACTGCCGTTTGTCGGGGAATGGTGGCCTAAAGCACAAATTGAAGTGGCTGGATTGCCGAGTGTGTTTGCCAAAGCCGCTCAATTGGCAAGAGCAACGGAGGATGCAGGTGAGTATTGAGTTGAACAGACGGCACTTCATAAGCGCAACCGCGCTTGCCAGCGGATTTCTGGCCACGCCATCCTGGGCACGGCGCGGAATTTCGTCTGCCTGGTCAACCGTGCAGGATTATCTTGACCAAAAGGTAGCCAGCAAATTTATTCCCGGTGGCGGCGGCGCGATCGCGCGGGGCACCGATCAGGCCGATTTCCTCATGTCTGGCCGTCTCTCCAAGGACGCTGACGCGGCTCCGATCACCCCCGATTCACTCTGGCGTTGTTATTCGATGACGAAACCGATCACGGGCATGGCAGCGATGCTGCTGATCGAGGACGGAAAGCTCTCGCTCGATCAGAACATCGCTGATTTCCTGCCCGCCTTTGCGAATCCGCGCGTTTTGCTCGATCCCGCCAAAGATTTGCGAAGCCGCCCGTCGCAAGCGCCGATCAGCATCCGCAATCTGGTGACCCATACTGCGGGACTTGGCTATGTGATCGAGACCAAAGGGCCTTTGCTGAAGGAATATCTGCGGCTTGGTTTGGGCGCAGGACAGTTCAGTCGCAAACCCATTCCGGGCTTTGAGGGCGCCGCGCCCAATGCGCCGACACTTGCGGAATTTGCGGATCGGCTGGCGACGCTGCCTCTGATCGCTGATCCGGGCGTGAAGTGGAGCTATTCGGTCGGCCTTGATCTGATGGGGCGGGTGATCGAAGTTGCGAGCGGCATGCCGTTCGAGGCATTCGTGCAAAGGCGCATCTTCGATCCACTGGGAATGACCAGCAGCTTTTGGCAAGTCCCGGCGAGCGAAGCGGGACGGCTCACCACCAACTATGGAGCCTTGCCCTTTGGTACCGTTCCAATCGACCCGGGTCATGACAGCATCTATCTGGACAAAGCTCCGCCCTTCGGCGGATCAGGCCTGGTCAGTTCCATGCGTGACTATGACCGATTCCTCGCCATGCTGATGGGCGAAGGTGCACTTGGTAAAACGCGGATCATGAAGCGTGAAACTGCGATCATGGGCATGTCCAACCTCGTTCATCCCAAAACGGAAATGCGAAGCTTTGAGAAGGGTCAGGGTTTTGGCGCAGGTGGACGGGTGACCCAGGTTCCTGGCCCCAATGGTGAAGGCGTCGGTACATTCGGTTGGGGAGGTGCCGCTTCGACGATAGCCTGGGTAGACCGAACTCGTGGCGTACGCGGTTCTGGCTGGGCGCAAGTCGTAACGGGCGGTGGAGACGTGTTTACATCAGGATTCGGCAAAGCCGTCTACGCCAGCCTGTGACACACAAACCGGGATTCACAGGTTCTCCCCTCGACAGAGCCGATCGACTTCGTAACGACGTTGACGCCTTCAATGCAGCGCTGAGTGATTGGCGCGGACGTCTTCTTGGATTGTCGGGCCTTGAGCCCTTGCTGAATGCCGAAGGCGATCTTGTCTGGCACAGCATGGCGGAAGCACCTGCAGAAGCAGAATTTGTGCTGCTGGGCCTTATCGAGGATCGTCCACATTTCGCAATGCTGGCTCAGGGTGATGGCGGACCAATGCGTTCTCCGGCAATGTGGCAGGCACTTTCGCTACTTCCAGCAGAGCAAGCGGCGATCTACGGCGCCGCGCGGTCAGTGATTGATTGGCACAATGCAAACGGCTTTTGCGGCCGTTGCGGTGGTGAAACCAAATTGTTCCGCGCAGGCTGGGGGCGGCGCTGCAACGGCTGTAATGCTGACCATTTTCCGCGAACTGACCCCGTCGTTATCATGCTTGCAGAGTTTGAGGGCAAGGCACTGGTTGGACGTCAATCGCGCTTTCCGCCCGGAAACTATTCGGCTCTGGCCGGCTTTCTCGAACCTGGCGAAAGCATTGAAGAAGCAGTCCGGCGCGAACTCCATGAAGAGGCGGGCGTCACGACCGGCGCGGTTCGCTACGTGACCAGCCAGCCATGGCCTTTTGGGGGATCACAGCTGATGATCGCCTGTGTGGCCGAAACAATTGATCCGACCATAACGCTCGACACCAACGAGCTTGAAGATGCAATTTGGGTGACCCGCGAAGAAGCGCGTGCAGCCCTTGAGGGTGACGAAGATGCCCGATTCCGCGCACCGCCAACATTCGCCATCGCACATACGTTGCTTCGCCATTGGGTGAATGAGGACTGATACAAAAAAGGCGACCCGCAGGCCGCCGTTTTCGTATTTTGGTCAAGACCAATCAGAAGCCGCGATAGGCCTCGTTGCCGATGAAACCCATCTTGGAAACATCGGCCCGCTTTGTTGCCGCAAGAACCCGATCAACAACATCGTAACGGGCGCTGGCGTCTGGCTGAAGATGCAATTCCGGAATGGGATCCATCGTCTGCGTCGCCTCAAGCATTCCCTGTAGCTGGGAAAGCGCGACCGGTTGGCCATTCCAAAGGATCGCGTCGTTCGGTGCGATATAGAGAACGTTCTTCGTCGGCAAAATTGCCGGCGGCGGTGGGCAGTTCGGCGCACAGTCCTGAGGAAGATCGATCTTCACTGCATGAGTGGCCGGAGGCAAGGTGATGATGAACATGATCAGCAACACCAACATCACGTCAATCAACGGCGTGGTGTTGATATCCATCATCGGTTCATCGCTGCCGGCGCTTGCAGAACTCATTGCCATAAAAAACTCTCCAAAAATTGTCCGTCTTGTCAGAACCGCTGACTATCGCGTTGCAGTTCCACCCTTGGGTTCAGAAATAAAGCCTACTCGGATAAACCCGGCACTCTGCATGATCGAAATCGTTCCACCGATACAGCGATAGGGGGCATCCTGATCACCTCTGATATGGACTTCGGGAAACAGGTTCGGATCAGTTACATTGGGGCCAAGACGGTCAGCCTCGTTCTTGAACTTTGTCGCTGCTTTTGACAGCAACTGGCTCGCGTTGACACGCGACTGGCCCCAATAAACGCCGCAAGATCCATCAGCTTCGCCACGCACGGAAAGGATCACGTTTTCAGCCTTTGTAAGCGTCGGCTGGTACGCAAGTGTCGGCACCCTCAGCGTCACCTTCTTCGTCACAACCGGAATTGTGATGAGAAATATGATAAGAAGGACGAGCATCACATCCACAAGTGGCGTGGTGTTGATGTCCGACATTGGGGCGTCTTCGCCGCCTTCTGAGCCTACACTCATTGACATCAGTAGATTCCTATTCCTGTAATACTAATCTGGTCCGATTCAGGCCTTTGAAAGACTGCACTCCCCATTTTGGGTGTGCAGTCTTTCCGTGTCGACTTAGACCTTGGCCGGCGCGGCCGCAGGCTTTGCGCCCATCGAGGCCGCCTTTACCTGCGGACGGATCTTGCCGCCCGACATCATGTCACCATGAAGATCGTCGCAGAACCTGCTCATCCGCTCGGCAATCAGCTTGTTGCGGCGTTGCAGCCAGTTGTATCCCATAACCGCAGGCACAGCCACGATCAGACCGAAAGCCGTCATGTAAAGTGCTTCGCCGACCGGACCAGCGATTGAAGCAATATCGGCATTTCCGGTCGCGGCGATCTTCACCAGTGCGCTGGTGATACCGATAACCGTGCCAAGCAGCCCAACGAATGGCGAGGTGGAAC
The DNA here is from genome assembly GCA_031362505.1 of Sphingomonadales bacterium. Classification (GTDB taxonomy): domain Bacteria; phylum Pseudomonadota; class Alphaproteobacteria; order Sphingomonadales; family Sphingomonadaceae; genus Aquisediminimonas. The sequence goes on along the minus strand of JANLST010000097.1, from coordinate 1,283 downwards.
CGACCGTAGCAAGGAAAGCGAGGCCGGTGCCAAGCTTTGCATTAATCGCGTCCTGGCTGCGACGAAGCGAACTGTGCATCCATTCGTGCGAATCCAACTGGTCGGTAAAATGTCCATGTTCGGAATCGGCACGCAAGCCATCGTCAACAAGCTGGCGGAAGGCGGAATTTTTTTCCAACTTGCCGATGCCATCGCGGACAGTGGGGGCGGACCAGAAAGACTTCACGCCGTCCTTGGACTGGCCAAGCACTTTTTGCTGTTCGAACAATTTGGTCAGCATGATGTACCATGAAGCAATCGACATGACCGCGAGGATGATCGCGATCGTCCAGGTGACCGCGCCACCTTCTTCCAACATCTGCATTGGGCCGAAAACAGTCTTGGCAGCGGCGGTGCTGGCATCAGCGGCGGCTTCCTGGAGCATCAAAATATCAAACATGGTGGTTACTTTCCTCTTTGAATTGCTGTTTGTAAAAATCGAATACTGTTACTTTGGCAGGCGCCAAGTTACGCGCTGGGAGCGCGTTTCCTCAATCGGGTTACCACTCCCGTCTTTTGCGGACTTATAGCGGAAACGGCGAATGATGAGCTTGCACGTCTCGGCGTCGAGCGCCGCACTCGCACCGGAAGCGTTGCAGCTTGTTACCTTGCCATCGGTTCCGATCGTGAAGCGCGCCACAGTCGTGCCGGATTCTTCATTGCGAATGGATGATGGTGGATAATCTTCATCCGAAATTGAGCCGCCCTTTTGAGTCGCCTTCTCGGCAACCTTCGGGGCCGGTGGCGGAGGTGGTGGCGGTGGCGGCGCAGGTGGGGCTGACGGAGTCATCACGGTCGTGTTGGTCGTCATGACCGGGGTAACGTTGACCGGCGGTGGTGCAGTCACTTTCGGCGGCGGCGGAATATCGAGCTTCTCTGGAGGTGGCGGCGGCTTTTCCTCTTCCGCAGGCTTTTCTTCCGCGACGTCGAACGTCTTCAGGTCTTCATAAGCAGCCTTTACGGCGTCATATGCAAGTCCAGTCACGAGGGCATAACCAGCACCTACATGGAGCAACGCCACAACGCCGATGGAGACCATCTTGCTCGTGCTCATTTCTTGATCAGCATAGGCCATTAAAAAACGACTCTCCCTCCAACTCCATTCGAGGAGGCTGACAGAACGATTGTCGCTTGGCAACTGTTCCTCAACCCCGAGCCCATTGGTTTGCTCCAATCCGGGTCTCAACGTCTCATCTATCGGCATCACCAGATCGACGCAACGAGTTTTGCTCTGCTACCGAATC
>JANLST010000087.1:0-2500 GCA_031362505.1 Sphingomonadales bacterium | reverse complement strand
ACAATTCAAGCTGCCCGGCCGGTTCGAGACTGACCGCCCCATCAACACCGGCAAGAGCGATGACATGATCGCCTTCCATGACGGGTTCCCAACCATAGCGGGTGAGGGCCATCAGCAGATCGCGAATGCCGCCGGGTTCGTCATAGGAAGGCGCGCGATGATCGCTGGTCCGATAGACGAACTTTTCATGCTCGGTCCCGATCCGCCAACGTTCCGGGGGTTTTTCGCCTCCGGAAAAAACGCCGATCAGGTCGGCGCGCGATTCGATGATGGGATCAACCTTGTCGGACGTTGTGCGTGTGCTCATGGCGGCTGTCTAAGCGTTTCCAGTTGCGATTGGAAACCCCTGTTTCGTCGAAGGCGCGTCGATTGGTTACTCTGCCTTAACCAAAACAGGCTATTGCCGTTTGAGTATCGAATGTGGGCACGAGTATCGCGATTTGACAATCATCGGGAAAATTGCCGTGTTGGCAATGCTGAGCGTGACCCTGTCAGGCGTGGCGGACGCTGCCTGCTCGGCCGCCAACCAGTATAGTTTTGATTTTGCGAGCCAGGCCCCGGCAACTCTCAACTACGCAAATACCTATACCTATGCCGCGACCAGCACGGCGTTGGGTAACCAGAATTTTACCCTTGACTGGATCGTCAACGGCACATCGTCGACGATCGTTGCCGGGCAGCAAATGCCCGCGATCGGCAATCTCATTACGGATGGCGTTGCAGCGAATAACCTCGTCGTGGGCGTCATATTCACGGCACGGACAACGGATGTCTCGGTCAATACACGGGTTGTCGTCACGCGGTTCAATTTTTCCACACCGATCCGGGATTTTACGGCGCAAATCAACGATATCGACTTCAATGCAAACCAGTTTCGAGACTGGCTCCAGGTCAATGGCATCAACGGAGCCTCCAACTATGATCCGGCACTTTCGACGCCGTTTGGAACCAACAATACGGTTCCGGGACCGCATTCAAATGCGAGTTCGAGCCAATTGGTCGGTGCTACTGTGGCACCCCTGGCCCTGACAATCCGACAAAGCGGGGGCACGAGTGCAAGTGGAAACAACTCCAATACGGGCACCATTTCAGCGGTGTTTGCTCAGCCGGTCACGCAAGTAGAAATCCGCTATGGCAACTATCCTCTTTCAGCCGGCGAAACCGTAACGGGCCAACAGGCAATCGGAATCCAGTCGATCAGCTACTGCCCGATGCCGGTGTTGAGCGTGACCAAGGCATCCGCACCATTTTCGTTAGTGGGCACCGACCCCAACCGCTTCAACATCCCGGGCGCGGACGTGATCTATACGCTGACCGTGAGCAATTCGAATTCCAGCCCGGTCGATGTCGGGTCGATGATATTGAGCGATCCGCTTCCGCCGGCAATGACCTTTTACAATGGGGACATCGATGATGCCGGCCCGCTCACAACCAACTTCGAGTTTGTCCCCGGCTCGTCAGGGCTGACGTTTACCGGTGTCAATCTGGGCTATTCGAACAATGGCGGCAGCACCTATGCCTATTCGCCGTCGGTTGGCTATGACGCTGCCGTCAATGCAATCCGCCTCAGCCCGCAGGGGACGATGGCGGCCAATTCAAGCTTTTCGATCAAGTTTCGTACGCGGATAAAATAGCTTGCCGGGAATGCCGCCCTACTGAAGCTCAAAGACGACGGACACGTTCACGCCGATTGACTGTTCACCCGGCATGATTTCCGTTTTTGCTGCCACCGAATCCATTTGACGCATCGCCATTACCGGGACGGGTCCGCCCGAATAGCTTTCGTTTTCGCTGATCGAGATGACGCGCTTGACCTTCATGCCCAGCGTTGAGGCGTAGAGATCGGCGCGGGCTCTTGCCGTCTTGATTGCCGCCACCCGCGCTTCATCCTGTGCGGCTTCGGGCTTGTCGATCATGAGGGTTGGGCCGTTGATCTGGTTCGCCCCTTCCTTGACCAGCGCATCAAGGATCATTCCTGATTTCGCAATGTCACGAAATCGCACGGTCACCTGATTGGATGCCTGATAGCCGATGATCGCGGGCGTCTCGTTCTCGATATAGCGATACTGTGGTGACAGGTTGACCGAGGATGTGGATACGTCCTTGTCGGCCACGCCCGCTTTCTTGAGAGCAACCAGAACACGGCTCATCCGGCCAGCATTGTCGCGCATCGCGCCCGCCGCATCTGCCGCATTGGTCACGACTCCGGCACTGATGACGGCCACGTCAGGCACTCGACGCACATCGCCCCGGGCAGTGATATCAAGTCGTGTTCCCGAAATCTCCACCTGTGTTCCTTGTGCATTCGCAATTGTCGGTACCGCCATTGCTGCAGCTGCCATTACCGAACCCAACACCATTTTCATCGACGAGACTCCAATTTTCACTGCTTATGGCCATAAAAAAAGGCCGGTGGATGGTCTCATACCACCCACCGGCCTGCACAAACGCTGAACAATAATATTTGGAAATCAGGCCGAACGGCTCTTCACCATGCGAT
>JANLST010000060.1:0-3231 GCA_031362505.1 Sphingomonadales bacterium | reverse complement strand
GGTTTTTTCATCGGCAATTCGCTTCGCGGCCTGTTGCCCGCCAAGCTCGCAGCGTTATAGGCGTCCTCGCAACTGGGGATTAACCGTGAGCCAGCTTTCTGCCGCCATCGACCGAATTAAGCCGTCGCCGACGCTTGCCATGACGAGCCGCGTGCTGGCGATGACGCGTGAAGGGATCGACGTCATCGGCCTGAGCGCGGGCGAGCCCGATTTCGATACGCCCGATTTCGTCAAGGACGCAGCGATCGAAGCGATTCGAAAAGGTATGACCAAATACACCAATGTGGATGGCACGGCCGAGTTGAAGGCTGCAATTAAAGCCAAGTTCAAGCGTGACAATGGTCTCGATTACGAAACCAGCCAGATCAGCGTCAACGTCGGTGGCAAGCACACCTTGTTCAACGCGCTGGTGGCGACGGTTGAGCCAGGCGACGAAGTCATCATCCCCGCCCCTTACTGGGTCAGCTATCCCGATATTGTTGCGTTTGCGGGGGGCACGCCGGTGTTCGTCGAAGGTCCAGCTGCGCAAGGCTACAAGATTACACCCGCCCAGCTTGAGGCGGCCATCACACCGGCGACCCGCTGGCTGATTCTCAATTCGCCCTCCAACCCGACTGGCGCAGCTTATACCGGTTCGGAGTTGAAGGCGCTGGCAGACGTCCTGCTCCGCCATCCCCATGTGATGGTGATGACCGACGATATGTATGAACATGTCTGGTATGCTGAAGAACCGTTCGCGACCATCGTCCAGATCTGTCCCGAGCTTTACGACCGAACACTCACTGTCAATGGCTGTTCCAAGGCCTATTCAATGACCGGCTGGCGGATCGGATTTGCCGGTGGACCACAATGGCTGATCAAGGCAATGGCAAAGCTCCAGTCGCAATCGACGAGCAATCCCTGCTCAATTGCGCAAGCTGCGGCCACCGCCGCGCTCAATGGAGATCAGTCTTTTCTGCTCGAACGAAACGAGGCATTCAGGGGACGTCGCGATCTGGTGGTTTCAATGCTCAATCAGGCGAACGGGCTGAGTTGTCCGACGCCTGAAGGCGCGTTCTATGTCTATCCGGACGCTTCAGGGGTGATCGGCAAGACCACACCCGCTGGCAAGATCATCGAAAATGATTCAGACCTGATCGATTATTTCCTCGATGACGTTCAGGTCGCGGCCGTTCCGGGCGTCGCCTTCGGGCTCTCGCCGGGGTTTCGTATTTCCTATGCCACGTCTGAAGCCTTGTTGACCGATGCTTGCACACGCATCCAGCGCGCATGCGGGAATTTGCGCTGACATTCGTAGCGATCTCCGTGTAACCTGTTGCAGGCCTCGCACGAATGCGGGTGCAACAGGTGAAAGTAAGGAGATCAACATGACGAGCCTCTCCCGGCGTGATTGCCTGATTGGCGCAGGCGCGCTTTCGGTTACGTTGGCGGCGTGCAACCGTGCCGAAGCCACCGAACGTTTTGAAGTAACATTGACCGATGCCGAATGGCGCAAGCGGCTTTCGCCCGCAGCCTATCAGACGCTCAGGCATGAATCGACCGAGTGCCCTTATTCAAGCCCCTTGAACAGTGAACACCGCAACGGCGTATTTTCCTGCGCGGGATGTGCGCTGCCAGTCTTTTCGTCAGCGACCAAGTTCGACAGCGGGACGGGCTGGCCCAGTTTCTGGCAACCCATGCCCAAGGCAATTCTGACCAAGACCGACTGGTCAGCCGGGTCACCACGGACCGAAGTCCATTGCCGCCGTTGCGGGGGGCATCTCGGCCATGTTTTCGATGACGGGCCAAAGCCGACAGGCAAACGGTATTGCATGAATGGCGTCGCGATGACGTTCAAACCAATTTGAGGACAGTGATAGTGCGTACAGGATTTATCATCGGCAGCGCCGCCGTGCTTGCCGTCATTGCGTTGTCGAGCCCGGGCGTCGCCGAAAAAGCGGTTCCGATCCCTGCCATTGCTGCGGACGCGAAGGAACCGGGCAATGCCGCCGTCGCTGTTTTTGCAGGCGGTTGCTTTTGGGGCATGGAAGGCGTTTTCGAACATGTCAAAGGCGTGAAGACGGTCACGAGTGGCTATGCCGGTGGCCAGGCGGACACGGCCTATTATGAGTCCGTTTCGACCGAAACGACCGGCCATGCCGAATCGATCCGCATCATCTATGATCCACAGGCTGTCAGCTATGGCACGTTGCTGCGTATCTATTTCTCGGTTGCGCATGATCCGACGCAGTTGAACCGGCAGGGGCCGGATTCCGGACCAAGCTATCGTTCGGCAATCTTTCCGCAATCGCCCGCGCAGGACAAGGCCGCACGTGGCTATGTTGGCCAATTGACAAAGGCGCGGGCCTATTCACGTCCGATCGTGACCAAGATCGAAGGCGGAAAATTCTTCCCGGCAGAAGCATATCATCAGGACTTCATGCGCAGGAATCCGAACCACGGCTATATCTTGCGGTTCGATGTTCCAAAGCTCGCAGCCTATAAGGCAGCGTTTCCCAACCTATACCGATAGCGGAAATCTGAGCAGGCGGTTGGCCACCGGGATGAGTGCCTCGGCACCCCGGCCGACCGCCGCCATGATCTCGGGGTGGTTCGCTTTAAGGCCACCCGTCAGGGCGCCAAACGCAGGAAAGATGAGTTTGGACGCCGTTGCCACGAAGCAGGGCCGCGAAACGCTCTGTCCGCGTGCACCGGCCCGAAATTTCGGGTGAAAATGCCCCGACAGTTCGGGGCAGAATTCATTCCGATCTGCCCGGTGCCTGAGAATGACGCCATCACGTTCGGCTTCATCCAGAATGGTTCCTCCAAATCGGTCGCGCAAATTCTCATCGTGATTCCCCGTAATCCAGTGCCAACATGTTGAGCCTGTCAGCCGCGCCAGTAACTGTGCTGCCAAATCGGACAAGCGGCTGGAGCCATCGTCGTCGTGAAAATTGTCGCCTAGGCACCAGACTTCGGAAGCGCCGGTTCGAGAGACCAGCTTTGCCAATCTTTCCAGCGTGGCCAAGCTGTCGTGCGGGGGTAACATCTGTCCATGCATTGCAAACCAGCTCGCTTTTTCGAGATGCAGGTCTGCAACGATCAGCGCCCTCCGGCTGGGCCAGAACACGGCACCTTCCTTCAATATTCTGAAATCATGCCCCCCAAAGGCAAAGGGAATCACAGTGACCGTGCGCTCAGATTGGGGCCGAGATGCATGCCGGCATCGACCAGAAGCGTTTCTCCCGTCAC
>JANLST010000181.1:0-3249 GCA_031362505.1 Sphingomonadales bacterium | reverse complement strand
AACCGAACCAACTGCCAATTTGCGAATATCCATATCAAGCCTCCTCCTGTGGCGCAGGCCGAGAATTGCGTTCCCCGGTCCAAGAACAGATGCAACGTGGCACAAGCTGAATTAACAATCAATCATGTTTGTTTTTTTTCTGCTTGGTGTATGGTGAGATTCACAAGACGATCACCGAGATTGCAACCCGCAGAAATCATGGCATGATCTGGCCATTGGGGCCGGCAACAGAGAGGAAGGGCAGCTATGAATTTCATAGCGAAGCACTGGAAGATTCACACGGGAACGCCGCATCCCTTCAACGATCACGCGCCCGAGATCGACAACGGGGCGAAGCGCCCTGATCCAGACCGATTCTACGATCCGCGCTACAAGGATGCGGAATGGGAGCGTCTTTGGACCAAGACGTGGTTGCTTGCGGGAACAGCCTCAGACCTTCGTGATGCGGGCGACTTCATTCGGTTCGACATTGGCGTAGAAAGTTTCATTGTCGCGCGTTTGGATGATGGCGGCCTCAAGGCCAATTACAATGTGTGCCCCCATCGAGGCAGCCAGCTTGTTCTTGGCGACTTTGGTTCGGTCGATGAATTTGTCTGCCCGTTTCACAATTGGCGCTTTGGACTTGATGGTGAGTGCACAAAAGTCACCGACGAACAGACGTTCGATCCTCAGGTGCTATGCCATGCGCACAACCTGACAACGGTTCGCTGCGAGGAAGTTGCCGGCCTCGTTTTTGTATCGATGGACGATTCTGTTCCGCCGCTTCGCGAATGGCTCGGTCCGGTTGCCGGCCAGTTGGATCTGTATGACATCGCATCCATGAACGTCATTCAACACAAAAAGTCGGATTGGGCAGCGAACTGGAAAGGCGGGGTCGATGCTTTCTACGAGATTTATCACCTGCATGCGGTGCATCCGCAAACGCAAGGTGTAATGGACGACCGCACCCAGATCGATCTCTATCCCAATGGCATGAGCCGTCAGTTTGTTCCGTTTGCGCAACCTTCGCCGCGCTTTCCCGATCAGCAAGGCATCAATCCGGGAATACAGATGATGCTTGCAGATGCCGGCATTGATCCAGCGACTTTCAAGGGCACCGCTCAGGAAAGTCGCGCTGCGATTCAAGCGGCAAAACGCGAACGGGCAAACCGCTACGGTCTCAATTATGACAAGTTCAGCGACACCCAATTGAGCGATTCAACAATTTATGGCGTATTTCCCAACGTCCAGATCGGATGTCATCCTGAAGCCGTCTTTCTCCATCGTTTTCTGCCGCACCCGGATGATCCCAACCAGTTTACCTATGATACATGCATCCTGTTCAAGCATTTGGATGCGCCGGGATATGGTCCGCCCGCATGGATGGGCCTGGCTCCCGGCACGGACACAACCGGCCTGACCCGACCAGACATTGTGCGCGTTCCGCTCGGCCAACCGCCCGAGCTTGGCGAGGTTCTTGATCAGGATTCCGAACTGTTGCCGATCGTACAGAAGGGTGCCCGTTCGCGCGGCTTCAAGGGGCCGCTCTGGAGCGAGCAAGAGGCAAGACTGCGCCATTTTCACACCGAGCTTGACCGTTACATAGATGGCGAAAAGGGAGATGCCTGAGCATGAGTTGGACCTTTCTTTCAAGCTTCAAGGTGAAACCACAACATGATGCTGACTTTGCCGCGCTGATCCCACAAATGGAGGCGATTGCCGCAGCAGAGCCTGGCACATTGGCTTACAAGTTTTATCGCCGCTCAGAGCCATACTCTTTTGCGGTCTTTGAAAGCTTTGTCGACGAGGCGGCCGACCAGGCGCATCAAGCCAATCCCGAGAGCGCATCGATCATTGTAAAGATGATCGACTATATCGACGGGACATATACGCGCGATTATCTCTTAGCAGTATGACCGACACGGCCATCAACACATTAGGGGCATTGCTCCGTGACAGGGCGGGGTGTTGGCCGGATCAGGAAGCACTCGTTTTTCCCGAACGCCGCGAGACGTTGGCAGAAATGAACGGGACGGCGCGCAATTGGGCCAAGGCTCTGATTGCGCGCGGCGTCCAACCAGGCGACCATGTCGGCATCCTTCTGACAACGCGTCCAGAGTTTATGGACATATTGTTCGGAATCGTGATGGCGGGCGCGGTCTGCATCCCTGTCAATGCACGGTATCAGCCGGGCGAGTTGGCGTTTCTCATCAAGGATGCCGATCTTGTTTGCATGATAACAACCGGGCGCGTGGCGGACTCGCTCGATTTCGGCGACCGGCTTCTGTCTGCATTACCGTCTCTGGCAAACGATGGGGACACCGAGACCCTGGCGCTTCCAGAGGCGCCAAAGCTCAAATCCATTATTTGCGTCGATGATCCCTGCCCGGAACGCCTAGTGCCCGCTGCAAAAGCGCTCGAAGAAGGCAGCCGGATTGCGGACAGTGAGGTTGATGCCCGGATCGATGCTGTCGACCCGCAAAGTACCGCGCTGATCCTCTACACGTCAGGCACAACCGCCAATCCAAAGGGTTGCCTCATCCGCCACAGAGGGATCATTGGCAACAGCCGCAACCTTGGGCGCCGATATGCGATCGGCATGGGAGATCGCTTCTGGTCTCCCCTCCCGATTTTTCACATTGCCGGTATCTTGCCGATGGTTTCGATTGTCGATGCGGGCGGCGCCTACCTTACCATCCCCAATTTCGATGCCGGGTTGGCGCTCGAAATGCTCGAACGCGAAAAGGCGACGCATGCCTACCCCTGTTTCGTTACGATCATGCAGGATCTGATTGCTCACCCGCGATTTGCGACAACCGATCTTTCAAGTGTTCGCTTGATGAACGCAAATTTCGCAGTGCAGCCAGACGCCATTCGGGACGCAATGTCGGCTGCCATGCCACACACAATCATGGTCGGTACTTATGGCCTTACCGAAGGGTCAGGCACGATCTGCACCAGCAGGTTGACCGACAACTGGCAGGCACGTGGATGGCGGCTGGGTGTCCCGCTCGATGAATGGGAGGTGAGAATCGTCAATGTCGAAACCGGAGCTGAATGCGCAGTTGATGAGCACGGGGAGATTGTCGCGCGCGGTCCCAACATGCTTGCCGGTTATTACAATGCGCCCGAGAAGACGGCCGAAGTGATCGATGCGGAAGGTTGGTTTCATACTGGCGACATCGGCTCGTTCGACTCAGAAGGTCAGATCATGTTTCACGGTCGCACCAAGGACATGATGAAAGTCGGAGGTGAAAACGTTGCCGCCGC
>JANLST010000180.1:0-2036 GCA_031362505.1 Sphingomonadales bacterium | reverse complement strand
GCGCGCGTCATCGAGCAACTCGATCCAGCGCGAGATGAAGCCGCCTTCGCCTGGCTTGGCGTCCTTGAAATTCTGGGTGAGGGCGGCAATGCACCCGCTGCACGCACCATGGCCCATGACAAGGATTTCCCGCACTTCCAGTTGGGTGACCGCGAATTCGAGCGCGGCCGAAACTCCGTGGCGCCCGCCGCCCAGTTCAAAGGGCGGAACGAGATTGGCAACATTGCGAACCACAAACATCTGCCCCGGAGAGGCATCGAATATGGTCGAGGGATCGACCCGGCTATCCGAACAGGCGATCACCATGATGTCTGGCGATTGCTCCTCGGCGAGTTGTGCCCAGCGATCGCGCTGCGTGGTCCAGCCTTCGCGTTGAAAGCGATGATAGCCGGAAATCAAATCGGAAAAATCGGTCATGAGCACGCGGTAAGCAGCGCCCGTCGGTCGGGCAAGCCCAAGACTGCGTCAGAAGCGATCGCCGCGCACGACTTGCACTTCGCCGACCGTGAGAAGCAATCCATGGCTGTCAAGCATCGGTGCAAGTGTATCGACAAGTTGCGTCGCCTTTGCATCGCTGGCGATGGCGAGGATGATCGTCTTGGCCGCGGCGCCAGTCACGTCGTCATGCTGCCACTCACCTTCACGGCCGCCACCGGAATCGACATGAATCACGCTCCAGCCCGAAATCCCTGCCGCCTTGATATGCCGAACAATGCGGGGAACGAGAGGCGTGTCGACGAGGATCTCGATGCGTTTGCGGGTGACGGTTTCAACCATGGTTATGCCAGACTTTTCGCGAGTGCTGCGAAGGCGGAAATGCCGAAAATAATGTTGAATGGAAAGGTGATGCCCAATGACATTGAAAGGTAAATTCCGGGGTCAGCCTCTGGCAGCGCCAGTCGCATGGCTGCGGGAACGGCAATGTAGGACGCGCTTGCCGCAAGCACGCCGAGCGCTGCCGCAGATGCCACATCAAGCCCGATCAGCGTCCCGATGACGGTTCCGATGGTGCCATTTACGACGGGCATGAAGATCGCCAGCCCGACGAGACGCGGCGTCAGGCGTTTGGACTGGAACAGGCGCCTTGCGGCGATCAGCCCCATATCGAGCAGGAAGAGGCAGAGTACCCCCTTGAAACCTGTATCGAACAGGGGCTTTACAGGCTCGAACCCTGATTTTCCAGCAATCAACCCGATGGCAAAACTACCGACAAGGAGGACAACCGACGCGTTGGTGAAAACTTCATGAAACATTCCAGATTCCCGGGGGTCCGCTTTTGTTATTGCACCGCGGCGCGCTAGCAAAAGCCCGGTGATAATCGCAGGCGTTTCCATCAAGGCGAGAACCGCAACCATGAAACCCGCGGGGCTCAGACCCTGACCCGCCAGGATTTCTTTGGCCGTGACAAACGTTACGACGCTCACCGATCCATAATGCGCGGCAACAGCGCCGGCATTGATACGGTCCAGCTTCCCCAATCGGGTCAGGAAGGCATAGGCAAGAAAAGGAATGAGCAGGCTCAAAAGAAGGCCCGAGATGGCTGCCGCAAAGAGATCAGGTGAAAGTCCGCTCTCTGAGACTTCGACGCCACCCTTGAGGCCAATTGAGGCCATGAGGTAAATTGACATCGCCTTGGCGAAGGATTCCGGAATCGAAAGATCAAACCGCACCGTCGCTGCCAGGAATCCCAGAACAAAGAACAGGATTACCGGAGAGGTCAATGTGTCAACAACCATGGTGCATTCGATAACGATTGCGCGATGGTTGGCAAGTTGCATCGTCCCCGCTATTTGCTGCGCCATGAATGTCCCCCAAAAGATTGAACGCACGCGCAAACCGGACTGGATTCGGGTCAAAGCTCCGACGTCGGTGGGTTTTGCCGAAACCAAGGCGCTGATGCGCCGCCTGAACCTTGCAACCGTATGTGAAGAAGCCGCGTGTCCAAACATCGGCGAATGCTGGACCAAGAAGCACGCAACAGTGATGATCCTGGGCGATACCTGCACGCGCGCTTGTGCATTCTGCAATGTGAAGAC
>JANLST010000505.1:0-3603 GCA_031362505.1 Sphingomonadales bacterium | reverse complement strand
TGTGACGAAAGAAGAATTATTGGCCAAGGTTGGCAGTGAAATCGGCGTATCCGAATGGATGACCGTCGATCAGGAGATGATCAACAAGTTTGCCGATGCGACAGGCGATCACCAGTTTATCCATGTGAATCCCGAAATGGCGAAAATGACACCGTTCGGGACAACCATTGCGCATGGCTTTCTGACACTGTCCTTGATGCCCGTCCTGTCTGCCAAAGCCGATCTTCCCAGACTTGATGGGATCAAGATGGGAGTCAATTATGGCTGCGACAAATTGCGGTTCCTGGCACCTGTAAAGTCTGGCAAGCGTGTGCGCGGGCGCTTCAAACTCGCGTCGATGGAAGAGAAGCGTCCGGGCCAGTGGCAGCAATTACAGGAAGTGACCGTGGAGATCGAGGGCGAGGACAAGCCTGCCTTGATCGCCGAGTGGATCAGCCAGTTTTTCGTATGAAGAGCCCCCCTCCCGCGCGCGGGAGGGGTTAGGGGCGGGCAGGCGTCGAACCTAGTCCAATCCCCGTTAAGTCCTACCCCCAGCCCCTCCCGCAAGCGGGAGGGGAGTCCAGGAGAAATTCCATGCGTGACGCACTTATCGTTTCCACCGCCCGCACTCCGATCGGCAAGGCCTATCGCGGAGCGTTCAATGCCACGACAGGAGCCACTCTTGGTTCCTTCTCGATTGCCGCTGCTGTCGAGAGGGCGAAGATAGACCCTGCCGAAGTCGATGATTGCGTCTGGGGCTCGGCGCTGCAACAGGGTGTGCAGGGCGGCAATATTGGACGGCAGGTTGCCTTGCGCGCTGGCTTGCCGGTCACCGTGTCCGGCATGAGCATCGATCGTCAATGCTCTTCCGGCCTGATGACCATTGCGACGGCTGCCAAGCAGGTGATTGTCGATCGCATGGATGTCGTAGTGGCCGGCGGGCAGGAATCGATCTCGCTTGTCCAGACCAAGGAAATGCGTGTGGGTCGCGACGACGGCCTCCTGGCGATGCACCCGAACATTTATATTCCGATGTTGCAAACGGCAGAGATCGTTGCGAGTCGTTACAACGTCAGCCGCGATGCGCAGGATGAATATGCCTTCCAGTCGCAACAGCGCACGGCCGCCGCACAGGCAGCGAGCAAGTTCGATGACGAAATTGTCTCCGTTTCGACCAAGATGGGCGTTGCCAACAAGGAAACTGGCGAAGTCACATTCCACGATGTCACGATCTCGAAGGATGAGGGCAATCGCCCGGAAACAACACTCGAAGGCCTCAAGTCCTTGAAGCCGGTGATTGACGGTGGCGTGATCACGGCTGGAAATGCCAGCCAGCTGTCCGATGGATCTTCGGCAGTCGTCGTGATGGAAGCGGCTTTGGCTGCGAAGCGCGGTTTGACCCCGCTTGGTCGTTATGTCGGCATGGCCGCCGCGGGGACCGAGCCGGATGAAATGGGCATTGGCCCAGTTTACGCCATTCCAGCGCTGTTGAAACGATTTGACCTCAAGATTGACGATATCGGCCTTTGGGAATTGAACGAGGCTTTCGCGGTGCAGGTGCTTTATTGCCGCGACAAGCTCGGGATCCCCAACGAACTGTTGAACGTCAATGGCGGCTCGATTTCGATCGGGCATCCCTATGGCATGACTGGCGCGCGCTGCACCGGACACGCGCTGATCGAAGGTAAGCGTCGTGGAGCCAAATATGTCGTGGTGACGATGTGTGTTGGCGGCGGCATGGGCGCTGCCGGATTGTTCGAGGTTCTCTAAAGGACAGATTTCCGGGTGGGCGGAGGATTCAACACTCCGCCCTCCAATGCGAACCTTTCGTCCCTGTCCCTCGCGAGCAGCAACGCCCCGTCGAGATCAACCCAGTCTGCCCCTTGCGCCACGAGGAACGCTGGCGCGATGCCAAGGCTTGTGCCGAGCATGCAGCCGACCATGACCTTGAACCCCATCGCCTGCGCTGCGGTTTTGAGCGCAAATGCCTCGGTCAGCCCGCCCGCCTTGTCGAGCTTGATGTTGATCGCCTGATAGCGGCCCTGGCAGCGTTTGAGGTCGGCGCGATCCTGGACGCTTTCATCGGCACTGAGCGGGATGGGGGAGGTGATACCGTCAAGGAGATGGTCTTGTCCCGCTGTTACTGGCTGTTCAATGAGTTCGACGGCATAGGGAACGAGCGAGGCTGCCATTGTCGCGACATCACGTCCCGTCCATGCCTCGTTGGCATCGACGATCAACCGCGCTTGTGGAGCACCGCGCCGGACGGCGGCGACACGCTCGGTATCTCCGTCGCTTGAAAGCTTCAGCTTGATCAATGACGTTCGTTCCGCAAGCCGGCGGGCGTCGGTTTCCATTTTGTCAGGCGAGCCGAGCGAAACGGTCATGGCCGTGACGAGCGTCTGGGGTGCTGGCATCCCGGCCAGTTGCCAGACAGCTATGCCCGCCTTGCGCGCCTCCAGGTCCCACAGGGCGCAATCTACCGCGTTGCGCGCGGCTCCGGGAGGCAGGAGGTGCTGAAGTGACTGGCGGTCAAGATTCGGGGGAAGGGCGGAAATCTGTGCAATGCAGGTCTGGGCAGTTTCGCCCCTGTAATAGATCGGCGTTCCTTCACCCCTCCCGGTAAAAGCGCCGTCACTGGCTTGGACGACGATCACGTCGACATGCATCTTGGCACCGCGCGAGATGATGAACGCACCGGCAACCGGCCAGCGTTCAATCGAGGCGATGAGTTTCAGGGTCAGGGAACTGTCTGGCCTTCTTTCGTGGCCTTATCTTCGGCATAGGCTTCCTTCATTTGCTTCATGAAGCAGCCAGTCCAGCCACCAGCGCCGGCGGCGGAGCAACTATCCGCCCCGGATTTTCCTTCGGACAAAGTCGCTTGCGAACGGATTGCCCAACTTACCCTGTCGGGCGCTTCTTTTCGAAGCGCGTCACGGAACGCCTTAGGAATGCGGAAGCGTTCGGATTCGGGCGCAACGACGCAGATCGTGTCCGACGGGCATTTGTCATCGCCAAAAATAGTGAGCGAGCGTTGTTGGGCGGCGGCTGGGGCGGAAGCCGCCAGAGGCACGAGTGAGAACGCAAAGGCAAGGATGAGTCTCATAATGTATAAATCTTCCGTCATTTTTGATGAACGCGCAATGACCAAGATCAAATTCGCTTGGAAAGCGCGATTGCGGCGCGACATCCCATCCGGATTGCCGCTGTCATCAGCGGATAAGCGGGCGCGCGTTCTGCCCCTTCGGCCATCGCTGTGGCCTTGTGTTCGACTTCCTCTGCACGGAAATCGGTGATTGCGGCGCTCAGTTCGGGATCATCCTGCCCGATAGCGCCCAACTGTTCGCCGTAATGATTGTCGATCTCGGTTTCGATCGCCACGGTGCACGCCATGGCTGCCTCCGGTCCGATGGCCGCTGTGACCGCGCCAAGCGCAAATCCCGCAACATGCCAGAAGGGCTGGAGCAAGGTCGGTCGCACGCCGCGTTCGGCAACCATTGCATTGAACCGGTCGAGATGGCGCTGCTCCTGTGCCGCCATGTGGCGGATAGGACGCGCAGATGGATGGCGGTTACCAAGCACCGCAAGCTGCCCGGCATAAATGCGCGCTGCGCCATATTCTCC
>JANLST010000172.1:0-5598 GCA_031362505.1 Sphingomonadales bacterium | reverse complement strand
CCGTCCTTCATCAGGCCGTTGGGGCACTTGTCGTTGCAGCAACTGTCTGGGGGGTGCATGTTTTGGGGCGAATCAAGGAGAGTGTATCGTGACTGTTCAAAAACCCATCGCTTCACCCTTCGGCATGCGTTCGACCGCCATGAACGTGATTTCGGGAATCGACCTGACTGGCAAGACGGCGCTCGTCACGGGCGGCTATTCCGGACTGGGCCTCGAAACCGTCCGAGCGCTCGCCGGGGCTGGCGCGAGAGTGTTTGTGGCCGCGCGTCGCCCTGACGTTGCTGCATCAGACCTTGAAGGGATGAAGGGTGATGTGACGATCCTCCAGCTCGATCTGTCTGATCCGGCATCGATCGACAGTTTTGCAGACGAACTCGCCACCAAGACCTTAAAGCTCGATATATTGATCAACAACGCGGCGATCATGGCCTGTCCGCTGGCCCGCGATGCTCGCGGTTATGAAAGCCAGTTCGCAACCAATCATCTCGGTCATTTCCAGATGACCACCCGCATCTGGCCCCTGCTTAAAGCAGCAGGCGCCGGAACGCGCGTGGTCGTTCTATCTTCAATCGGCCATGCCCGCGGTGGTGTTGACTTCGCAGATCCCCATTTCAACGCACGTGAATATGAAAAGTGGACCGCCTATGGCCAGGCCAAATCAGCCAATGCCTTGTTCGCGATCCACCTTGACGAAATCGGCAAGGCATTCGGGATACGCGCTTTCGCGGTCCATCCTGGTGGGATCAAGACGCCGCTTCAGCGCCATCTGACGATGGAAGAGCAGATCGCAATGGGTTGGTTCGACAAGGACGGAAACGCCAATCCACTGTTCAAATCGACCGAAGAAGGTGCCGCGACGAGCGTCTGGTGTGCGGTCTCGCCGCTGCTGGACAGCGAAGGCGGAGTCTATTGCGAGGATTGCAATATTGCGGCGGTCTGGGATGAAAGCATGCACCCCTATATCGGGGTTCGGGAACACGCCATCGATCGCGAAAATGCGTCGGCCCTTTGGGCAGCATCGGAGGAACTGACTGGCGTGACTTTCGCTGCCTAGAGCCTTTCGCGGCCCTTGCCCTTGTTCACATCGACGCACGCGATCATGGCCAGCCATCGTCGCATTGCATCTGGCGCAAACCCAACCGGCACGTCGCCGTGAAGCGGGTTTGAATAGGTACCAAAAATCATGTCCCAGACCGGCATGTCGCCGAAATTGCGAGCATGAACATCGCGCTCATGATGTAGCATGTGCGCTTCGGGGCGCTGGATGACAAAGCCGATCCAGAGCGGCGTCGCGATATTCCAATGTTGAAACAAGGCAATGAAAAAACCGAGGCCACCCGCAATCGCCCCCGCCTCGGGCGTTGCACCAAGCAGCAGTCCCGCCAGCAGCGTCATCGTCACTTGCACCGTGACGTCGATCGGGTGAAAGATCATCGCCGATGCGATGTCGACCCGCGCGACCCCATGATGCAATTGGTGGCCAAGGCGCCATAGCGTGTCGAAGCGATGCTGGATGCGATGTGACCAGTATGTGAAAAAAGTCGTCAGGACGACAACGGGCAGCGCCGCCCAATACCCCCAGTCGGCGAGATTTATAACGTGTAGTTTCGGGAGGACAGGCAGAAGTACAAGCGGGAGCAAGGCGTTACACAGTAATGTGACGAACAGGGCCGCTGCGCCAATCCATCGCCATCTTCGTACATTGGGCATTGCGCGACCGTTTCCGATCACCGGTTCGAGCGCCATCATCGCAAAAAACATCAGCGGCAGTGAAAGCCCGACGGCCAGATCCATCGTCATGATTGGCGTCCTTTCCCCATATTTACAGTATACCGGCATTGATAATCAATGGATGCTGTCAATCAAAAAAGTTTTACGGTATTATATTACCCGTTTCAAAACCCGCCTGCATCCTTGACTTCTCCCGCGTTCACTGCAAAAGGGCCGGCTTCGACGCGGGCCGCAACGCCCGCGCGTTTTCGTTTTAGATGAGGTCACCCTCGGAAAGTTGGGCGCCATGAAGGCACTGATGAAGACGACCAAATCGGTCAAGCCGGCTGAGGTCGAAAAGAAATGGCATCTCGTTGATGCCGAAGGCCTGGTTGTTGGTCGCGCGGCTACAATCATTGCCAACGTGCTGCGCGGCAAGCACAAGCCAAGCTTCACACCACACGTCGATTGCGGCGACAATGTTGTCGTGATCAACGCTGACAAGATCCGCTTCACCGGGCGCAAGCTCGACCAGAAGGTTTACTACCGTCACACCGGTTATCCGGGTGAATCAAGGGCGTCACGGCTGGAAAGATCCTCGAAGGTCGCTTTCCCGAGCGGATCCTTGAAAAGGCTGTCGAGCGCATGATCCCGCGCGGACCGCTTGGTCGCCAGCAGATGCGCAACCTGCGTATCTTTTCGGGCACCGAGCATCCGCACGCGGCGCAGAACCCGGAATTCCTCGATATCGCGGCTCGTAACCGCAAGAACAAGGTGGGGGCATAATGTCCGAAGATACCCGTCAATCACTCGCAGATCTCAAGGATCTGACATCCGCTGTGCCTGCCGTCGCGACCGAAGCGACCGCTGAGGTCGTCGCTCCGCCGGCACCCGTGGTCAAATCGACGCTTGCCATCCTTCGTGAACGCGAAATCGATGCGCAAGGCCGTTCCTACGCAACCGGACGCCGCAAGGATGCGGTCGCCCGCGTCTGGCTGAAGCCCGGCACTGGCCGCATTATTGTCAATGGCCGCGACCAGACTGCCTATTTCGCACGCCCGACGCTGCGTCTGGTCATCAACCAGCCATTCGCGGTTGCCGAACGCACCGAGCAGTTCGATGTCATCGCCACCGTTAAAGGCGGCGGGCTTTCGGGCCAAGCCGGTGCCGTGAAACATGGCATCGCGCAGGCACTGACCAAATATGAGCCGACGCTTCGTCCGCTTGTGAAGGCCGCAGGCTTCCTGACCCGCGACAGCCGCACGGTCGAACGCAAGAAGTACGGCAAGGCCAAGGCCCGCAAGAGCTTCCAGTTCTCGAAGCGCTAAAGGGCTTCTGCCATTGCCTTTCCAATCCGGCCCCGGGGAAACCCGGGGCCGTTCTGTTTAACATCAGCTTCCCATCAGCGTCCGCACTTCGCCATTTTCATAGGCCTTGACGCTGACCTCGAGCACCTTTGCACTCGCGAGAGCGGCGTTGAATGTTGCCATGTGCGGACTCGCGAAATGGGCAGCGATTGCAGCGTTGTCGCGCCAGCGTTCGGTAATGATCATTGTGTCCGGTTCCAGCACATCTCGTGAATATGCATAATGCAGGCACCCTTCTTCTGCGCGGGTCGCCGCGATCTGCGTCGCCATTGCCTCGGCAAGCCGGTCGATTTCGCCGGGTGCCATTTTCGCATGCCCCATAACAACGATCATTGCATTCTCTCCTTCACTTCCCCATTTGACGTGCTTGTTGCGCGGTTAGTTCCGATTTGTTAGGCGCGCCAGCAATCACCGGGATACTTCCCCTTACTCTCTGAAACTGGATTTTGGATGCTTACTACACCTGCTTACGCTCAGGCCGCCACAGGAGCCGCCGCCTCCGGTGGAGCGGCTGGATTCTTCATCCAGATGATGCCGCTTGCGCTCATCTTTGTCATCTTCTGGTTTCTTCTGATCCGCCCGCAGCAGCAACGTGCAAAGCAGCATCGCGCCATGATCGATGCGGTAAAAAAGGGGGACAGCATTGTCACCGGCGGCGGTCTTGTCGGCAAAGTCACCAAGGTCGAGGGCGACATAGTTGAAGTCGAGATCGCGAGTGGCGTAAAGGTCAAGGCCGTCAAGGCAACCCTGTCGGATATAACGCCGCTCGGATCCTCCAAACCAGCAAACGACTGAGCCCGGCATGCTTGATTTCCCACGCTGGAAGTTTTGGCTCACCATTTTGACGATGGTGGTTGGCGTCGCTTTTGCGCTGCCAAGTATCCTGCCGTCGAGTGTTACGCGCTATATGCCAGCCAAGTTTGCCAACACCCGGATCAACCTTGGCCTCGACCTCGCGGGAGGCAGTCATCTTTTGCTTGAAGCCGATATTCGCGACGTTGCAAAACAGCGTTTAGAACGGATGGAAGAAAGCGTCCGCACAGAAATGCGTCGTGCCGATCCAAGAGTCGAGATTGGCGACATTTCGACGACCGGAGGTGAACTCTCTTTCTTCGTGCGTGACGCCCGGCAGGTCGATTCCGCCGTCGAGCACGTCCGCACCCTGACCACCGGGATTGGCGTAACCGGACAGCGCGACTGGAATGTCGCGGTGCGTGACACCAACCGGATCGTCATGACCCCGACCGCAGCCGGCCTCGACAAAGAGGTCAATAACGCGATGGATACCGCGCGCGAAGTCGTCCTGAAACGGATCGATCCGGAAGGAACGAAGGATGTGACCGTCGTCCGTCAGGGACCCGACCGCATCCTTGTCCAGGTGCCGGGCTTGCAAGATCCGCAGCAGTTGAAGGATACGCTTGGCAAGACGGCGAAACTCGAATTCAAACTTGTTGATCTCAATGCCGATCCTGCACAGGTTGCGCTGGGCAATGCGCCGCCAGGAAGCCAGGTTCTTCCCTACCCGGACGATCCGAACGGCGCCAAGAAGATTGCTGTACTGCGGCGCGTGATGGTCTCTGGAGACCAGCTCATCAATGCCGCGCAGAATTATGACCAACGCGACAATCGACCCAATGTTGACATCACGTTCGACGGCCAGGGCGGTCGGCGCTTTGCGCGCACTACGCAGGAAAATGTGGGTAAACCCTTCGCGATCATCCTCGACAATGTCGTGATTTCCGCGCCCAATATCAACGAACCCATCCTGGGGGGTCGGGCGCAGATTTCCGGCAATTTCACGGTCGAAAGCGCCAACCAGCTTGCCGTCCAGCTCCGCTCGGGAAAACTGCCCGTGGCCCTTAAGGTCATCGAAGAAAGCACGATTCGCCCGGAACTGGGTGCCGATTCAATCCGAAAGGGCGTCATCGCTGGCGTGGTCGCAACGATCGCGCTGATGGCGTTCATGATAATGACTTACATGCGCTTTGGCGTTTATACGACGATCGCCCTGTTCCTCAATGCGCTCCTGATCCTGGGCGCAATGTCGATCTTCAACGCAACGCTTACCTTGCCGGGCATTGCCGGCTTTGTCCTGACGATCGGCGCGGCAGTCGATGCGAACGTGCTGATTTTTGAACGGATCAGGGAGGAAGTCAGGCGCGGTCGCAATACGCTTGCGTCGTGTGAGTTCGGGTACAAAGAGGCCCGCAGCGCGATTTTTGATGCGAACATTACCAACGTAATTTCGGCAATCATCATGTTCTGGTTCGGCTCTGGTCCAATTCGGGGCTTTGCCGTCGTGCTTTCGCTCGGAATTGCGACATCAGTCTTTACAGGCGTGACATTCACCCGCCTGATGGTTTCCGAGCATCTCAAGCGCGCGCGTCCGCGCGAACTGAACATTTAAAGGCCAGCAACAATGCGCCCAATAAAACTTGTCCGGGACAACACCAATGTTCCCTTCCTCTCGTATCGCTGGTGGGCGATGGGCCTATCGATCTTGCTGCTCGTCGGTTCGGTG
>JANLST010000445.1:0-4240 GCA_031362505.1 Sphingomonadales bacterium | reverse complement strand
GCCGGCCCAACCGGCAAAGGTCATCAACATTACGTCGATTGACGGCATTCGACTCAATCCCTGGGAAACCTACAGCTATCACGCATCAAAATCCGGGTTGATCTATTTGACCAAGCGCCAGGCGCGATCGATGTGACATTGATCTGGTCGCGGATCAGTCGCGCGGCCAGGCGCTTGGTCAAATAGATTAACCCGGATTTTGATGCGTGATAGCTGTAGGTTTCCCAGGGATTGAGTCGAATGCCGTCAATCGACGTAATGTTGATGACCTTTGCCGGTTGGGCCGGCGATGCTGCCGCCTTGAGCAGAGGATAGAGCGCCTGTGTCAGGAAAAACGGAGCCTTGAGATTCAGGTCCATGACCTTGTCCCACCCGACTTCGGGAAAATCCTCAAACTCGGCTCCCCACGCAGATCCTGCGTTGTTCACCAGAATATCAAGCCGCGACTCTCGTTCCGCCAATGCAGCCGCCAGCGCCTTGCAATCAGCGACCGACGAAACATCCATCGGCAGCGAATGACAGTTCGGGCCAAGTTCGGCGGCGGTCGCCGCACAGACATCGGCCTTGCGCGAAGTAATATAGACCCTGGCACCCTGGGCGATGAAACCTTCGGCGATCATCCGGCCGATATTCTTGGACCCACCCGTGACGAGCGCGACGCGTCCTTCGAGCGAAAAGAGCTTCCTGGTATCCATGATTATCCGCCTCTCTTGATTGTTTCGCGGGCCACGATCAGTTGCTGGATCTGGCTGGTGCCTTCGTATATCCTGAAAATCCGCACATCCCGATACAGTCGTTCGATGCCATAATCCGCGACATAGCCCGCGCCGCCGAATATCTGCACTGCACGGTCAGCCACGCGCCCGACCATTTCAGACGCAAACAGCTTGGCCGCTGCGCATTCGAGGATCACATTCTCACCCGCGTCTCGTTTCGCCGCGGTTTCGAGCACCAGCGCCTTGGCGGCGAGCAATTCTGTCTTGGAATCGGCGATCATTGCCTGAACAAGTTGGAAGTCGGAAATGGCCTGGCCAAACTGCTTGCGCTCGGTCGCATAGGCAACCGAATCGGTGACGAGCCGTTCTGCCACGCCGACGCACATGGCCGATATATGAAGCCGCCCGCGATCGAGCACGCGCATCGCGACCTTGAAGCCTTCGCCTTCTGCGCCCAGCATATTCTCCGGCGGCACGGCAACATCATCGAAATTGACGTCGCAGATATGTGCGCCCTGCTGGCCCATCTTCTTTTCATGTGCACCAATACTGAGGCCGGGCGAATCTGATGGAACCAGAAAGGCCGATACGCCTCCAGCTCCAGCACCGCCGGTTCGCGCCATGACCGTAAAAAGATGCGCCTTGTCGGCATTGGTGATGTAGCGCTTGCCACCGGTCAGCTTCCACTGATTACCGACCTTCACTGCGCGCGTCCGCACCCCTGCGCCGTCCGATCCGGCTTCGGGCTCGGTCAGGGCAAAGCTCGTAATGATCTCGCCCGTAGCAATGCCTGGCAGGAAGCGCGCCTTTTGGGCCTCATTCCCCGCTATCACCAGCCCTTGGCTGCCAATCCCCACATTGGTCCCGAACGCGGAACGGAAGGCCGGCGAGGTCTTGCCCAGTTCGATGACGACCCGCACTTCCTCGGACATGGAAAGCCCCAGGCCGCCATACTCCTCGGGAATAGACAGCCCAAACAGACCGAGCGCCTTCATCTCTTCGATCAGGTCGTCGGGGATTTCATCATTCTCTGCCACTTGTGCCTCGAGCGGACGTAGCCGCTCGGTCACGAAGCGCCGGATCGTATCGATCAACTGATCGAACGTGTCAGCGTCAAGTGCCATCTCAATAACCGTTCAATCGCGCCACGCGGTCGGCGTGGAACCAGCTGTCTCCGAAGAACTCGTTCAACGCACGGTCACGCTTCATGTAGAGGCCGATATCATATTCGTCGGTCATACCGATGCCGCCATGCATCTGGACACCCTCGCGCACCGCGAGGTTGCATGATTTGCCAGCCTTGGCCTTTGCAGCGGCAACGAAAAGTTCGGCACGCGGATCATCATCATCAAGCAGGTGCTGTGCCTTGATCACGATCGAGCGGGCGCCTTCCATCTCGCCATAGAGATGTGCTGCACGGTGCTGGAGTGACTGGAATTCACCGATCACTTTGCCGAATTGTTTGCGCTGCTTGAGATAGTCAAATGTCATGTCCATCGCGCCGCTCCCGACGCCAACCATTTCCGCCGATGCGCCAAGACGTCCCGCATCAAGGAGTTTCGTCAGAGGTCCCCATCCTGCATCAACCTCTCCAACGACAGCGTCCGCATCGACATGCACCCCATCAAACGTCACCCGCGCCGACATCGCGCTATCGACAAGCCGATCGACATCCATCGTCATGCCAGCAGCATCCTTCGGCACGGCAAACAACGTGATGCCACTCTCTTCGTCCGCGCTCCCGCCGGTCCGTGCCGCAACCAACAGCATGTCGGCGACATGACCATGCAGGACGAACTGCTTCTTGCCCGAAAGCCTGAACCCATTGCCCGAACGTTCCGCGATCATCGCGGTTGCGGCCGGACGATGCTTCGCTCCTTCGTCAATCGCGAGTGCAACGATCGCATCGCCTGCGAGAATCCGGGGAAACCATTGCGCCTGAAGAGCAGTGCCGCCAGCTTTAAGCGCCTCTACGGCTGCCACCGCCGTGGTCAGAAACGGCGAAGGCGTAAGGTTCCGCCCGATTTCCTCAAGTACGATGCCGGCCTCCACATGGCCAAGGCCAAGGCCACCCCCGGCCTCCGGGATCAGGATCCCTGTGAATCCCATTTCAGCGAACTGCTTCCAAAGGTCTTTTGAAAAGCCGGCTGCATCCTTGCTGTCACGCAATGAGCGGAGATGCTTGATCGGCGCATTGTCGAGCAGGAACGGCGCAACCGTGTCCTTGAGCATTGTCTGATCATCGGAAAGATAGAGTGCCATGTCTGGTTATGCTCCTGGCATGTCGAGGATGCGTTTCGAAACGACATTGAGCATGACTTCGCTCGTCCCTCCTTCGATACTGTTGGCCTTGGTGCGCAACCATGAACGCGGACGGGCGCCACCCTTCGAACGGCGGCTTTCCCACTCGAGCGCGTCTGAGCCTCCGGCGGCCATGACCAATTCATGACGTGCCTTGTTTAGCTCGGTCCCGACATATTTCATCAGGTTGGAATAGGCCGGATGCGCACGCCCGCTCTTCCATTCATCCATGAAACGCTCCGAATGCGCACGGAACACGATGGTCTCGACATCAAACATGGCCATCTGCGCACGCAGCACTGGCTCGGTTGCCGCGCTGTCAGGAAAGGCCGCACCAATCGAAGCCATGCCTTCACCATTCCCGCCAGCCGAGATCATCTCGCGCTCATGCCCCAGCAGATATTTCGCAACGTCCCAACCCCGATTGAGTTCGCCAACAATCTGCTGCTTGGGTACCTTTACATTGTCGAAAAAGGTTTCGCAGAATGGTGAATTGCCGGAGATCAGCAAGATAGGCTTGGTCGTGACACCAGGCGTTGTCATATCGAACAGAAGGAAGCTGATGCCCTGGTACTTGTTGGTCTTGTCCGTCCGGACGAGGCAAAAGATCCAGTCGGCGTGGTTGGCATAGCTCGTCCAGATTTTCTGGCCATTGACGTTCCAATGATCACCCTTGTCTTCTCCAAAGGTCTGGAGCGAAACCAGGTCGGAACCTGAGCCAGGTTCCGAATATCCCTGGCACCAGCGGATCTCGCCGCGCGCAATCTGGGGCAAATAATGAAGTTTCTGCTCTTCGGTCCCGAATTTGAGCAACGCAGGCCCAAGCATCCAGATTCCAAATGACATGAGCGGAGTGCGACAGCCGAGCTTGGACATCTCGCTCCGCAAGGCCTTGGTCTCTTCGGCGGTCAGGCCGCCTCCGCCATAGGCTTTTGGCCAGTCAGGAACGGTCCAGCCCTTTGCGGCCATTGTATCAAGCCATTGCTTCTGCGCCGGATTCTTGAATTTGAAGTTACGGCCACCCCAGCAGGCATCGTCTTCATCACGCACGGGCTCACGCATTTCGGCCGGGCAATTCGCTTCCAGCCATGCGCGCGTCTCGGCGCGAAAAGTTTCCAGATCGCTCATCGACAATTCTCCTCTTGATTACGCGATTCTCTAGGACTGTGGCTTTGCTTTACGCAAGCGTCAATTGAGCAATCCCGTTTGCCGTAGCGGCAATC
>JANLST010000166.1:0-4741 GCA_031362505.1 Sphingomonadales bacterium | reverse complement strand
GGTCAAGGCGTGGCCGCAGCTCGAGATCGCGCCCAAGGAAAGCATCCGCGCAATGTTCGTGAAGGACATCAAGGGTTACCAGCTGCCTGCGCACGCCTTCTATCCGCGCCCGATCACTCACCTCGCGGCCTTCGACGCCGAAAATGACCTGTGGGCGCTCGTGATGGAGGATGCCGGCGTCTATGCCGAACAAAAGACCCATGAGTCCGAACTGACATTCGATGAGACGATGCGGATGATCCCCGGCCTGGTTGATGTCGCGGTGGCCTGGGAGGGCGCGGACCAGGGTGACAAAGCGGCAGAGCTTAACGAACTCGGTGTCGCGCTGTGGTCGTCGGAAGAGAATCTGAACAATTTCAAGGCACTCATGCCGGGTGGCGTCAAACTATTCGACCGAATGACGACGATGGCGGATTCGCCGCTCGTCGGGACGCCGACTTGGGACGCATGCTTGGGCGGGCCTGGCTTTTCTGAAACCTTCGCGCGCAAGTCCGACGCCTTCTACGCAAGCGCACATCCCGAAAATGGCGCGACCTGTACTCTTTCGCACGGCGATTTGCGCGGCGATAATATCTTCTTCTGTGACGGCCATGCCAGCTATCCCGGTGGCTGGCTGTGCATCGACTTTCAACAGATGTTGCGGGGGCCGGTGCCGTCCGATCTCGCCTATCTGATGTCGACTGGTTCGGTTTTGCCCGAAGTCTATGCGGAGGACAACCTGCACCGGATCCTGCGCGCTTTCTACGACGGTTTCATGGCAAAGACCCGCGCCTATCCCGACTACAGTTATGACCAGTTTGTCGACGAGTTCGCGACGATGGCGACGATCAACTATTGCTACTTCATGGCCTTCGGTGTGCCGTTTTATCAGGGCGGTGCTTATCGCAACGAACTGGCATTGCGCGTCGAACTCGGCGGCCAGGGCGTGACCGAGGCCGACTTCACGCCAGAAGAAATGCGCCAGCGCATGTGGTGGCGCAAGGCTTGGCGTAACCATCGCGAGCTTTTCCGTATTTTCGACCTGCGCAATCGACTGAACAAATTGCCTGAAAACACTTCGGGTATGGGGGATTGGGGAGAATTGCCGGCGCATCTCGTTTGACTGTGAAACGCCGCCCGCCGCCGCCGCGCGATGCCCTCCCAGCCGATTTGGGCGAGCCCAGCATGACAGCGCTTCGTTCCGTTCTGAATTATGCCCGCTATGGGGTCGGGAGCGGACATTGGAAAAACGATGCAGCGGCCCGACCAAATTCAAGATGAGGCAGTGCGCCCCGTCATTAACGGACCAGTGGGGGGTGGGGCAAACTCCAGCGGCGGCACGGAAGCACCCGGAGATCCGGCCGTGACCACACTGTAGAGTGCGTCGCCGAGCGGACTGTAGGTTATAATCTCGATCAAAAGCAGCGACCCGAGCATTGTCGCGATGCCCCAGCGCCATGCGGGGTGCATATGGCCGCTACGCCGGATATCAGCGAAAACACCAACCACGGGGAAAATCATTGTTGCGGCGAACGTGGCCTCCCAGGCCAATGGTTCGAGCAGCGGCATTGGCAGCAAACGACCGAAGCCGGGCCCAAGCAACATCGACATACCGCAGAAATGCAGTCGCCGGTGCCAGTCCGTCCGACGCCGCATCAGGATTGCTGCAGTTGTGAGTCCGGCAAAGGCGAACAGGGACAACGGATCGAAAACAATGAAGTGCAATGGCCGAAAGAAGAACGGCACTTGACCTCGGCGCGCCATTGCAATCGTCACCAAACATCCCAAAACGAGCATCGCAACGATCCAGCCCGTCGCGATCCAGCCTAGGCGGCGATGGAGAGCCAATCGACCAGTTGTCGCGAAGATATTTTGCAGTAGATAAAGGGTGACCCAGCCCATGAACACGATCGCGTGGGCGTGTACGAGCAGCGGAGACGAGAAAGTCGACCGGCCCATTCCGAGTTGAACTGAAAACCCAGCGACGATAACGACTGCCATTGCGATGGAAGCGCGAAGGAAGAACCGGTCGTCTGACTGAATGTCTTGTGGTAAGCTTTCGGCTAAAGCTGCCATTGAGATTGCCCCCTCATGCACGGCGACCTGTACTGCCTCTGAGGGTCGGCATCAACTGGCCCGCGTCCCGAATTCTTAATGAACAAGACTAGCAGCCGATGTCCGCAATGGGGTCGGAAGCAGACATCGCATCATTTTCGATGGGAAATGACCGAAAGTGGGTGGAAAGCCGCCTGTCCGCTTTTGGTTGCGAACCTGGGAAAAGCGGACATTGGCCCCACTCCGGAATACGATGCGCGGCCTACTGATCGCGGAGATACGCGCTGACCTGCATGGCCGCCGCGCTAGTCGTGAAGATCAGCTGCATCACGCTTGATCTGCCGAGAAGCCTCGACAGTGAGGTCTATTATCAGTCGCCGAATGAAAGCCCGCGCCAACAGGATCAAACCCGTCGCTCCAGCGCACGCACCATATGAGCGATTTGGCCATGGCTGCATGACGCGCGACTCTAGTTTCTTGACCTAGATCAAGGTAGACATTCCCCGCCCGGTTCAAGACTGAACCGGAAACGCGAATTCAACGCGTTTTGGGGAAAGACTATGGATGACTTGTTGACGCGCGCTGGCGCGTGGTTTCTCGTTGCGCTATTGGCATTTTTCGGGATCATGGGCAGCGCCGATTTCGGATATTCTGTTCATCTGACGATAATCTGCATTGCAGCGTTGCTCGCAGCTGTCGCATCCATGCGCGGCTTTGACTTTGCCACGCAGCAATTCACGTTGACGGGTCAACGCGCCGACTTGTCACGCTATGATGATGATCCCATCCGCTGGGGCGTGGTAGCGACGCTTTTCTGGGGAATTGCAGGGTTTCTCGCTGGTCTCTATATCGCGCTGGAACTCGCCTTTCCGGCGCTCAATCTCAACATCGAATATATCAGCTTCGGACGACTGAGACCGCTGCATACTTCTGCAGTGGTCTTTGCGTTCGGAGGAAATGCGCTGATCTCGACGAGTTTCTACGTCGTTCAGCGCACCTGCCGGGCGAGGCTCGCTTTCCCCAGTCTCGCCCGGTTTGTGTTCTGGGGCTATCAGCTCTTCATCGTCCTCGCTGCAACCGGGTATTTGTTGGGCATCACCGAAGCGAAGGAATATGCCGAACCTGAATGGTATGTCGATATCTGGCTGACCATTGTCTGGCTTGCCTATCTCGCCGTGTTTGTCGGGACCATCGTGAAGCGCAAGGAACCGCACATCTATGTGGCAAACTGGTTCTATCTGAGCTTCATCATCACCGTGGCGATGCTTCACCTCGTCAACAACCTGTCGATGCCGGTCAGTCTGCTGGGATCAAAAAGCTATAGCGCCTTTGCCGGGGTTCAGGATGCGCTGACACAGTGGTGGTATGGCCACAATGCCGTCGGTTTCTTCCTGACTGCGGGCTTCCTCGCGATGATGTATTACTTCGTGCCCAAACAGGCCGAACGACCGGTTTACAGCTATCGCCTATCGATCATCCATTTCTGGTCCCTGATCTTCCTGTACATCTGGGCAGGGCCGCATCACCTCCATTACACGGCATTGCCTGATTGGGCGCAGACTTTGGGAATGGTCTTCTCGATCATGCTCTGGATGCCGAGCTGGGGCGGAATGATCAATGGTCTGATGACCTTGAACGGTGCCTGGGACAAGATTCGCACCGATCCGATCATCCGTATGATGGTTATCGCGCTCGCCTTTTACGGAATGAGCACATTCGAAGGTCCGATGATGTCAATCAAGTCGGTCAATTCGCTTTCGCATTACACCGACTGGACGATTGGCCATGTCCATTCCGGCGCGCTTGGCTGGAACGGGATGATCACATTCGCATGCATGTACTATCTTGTCCCGCGCCTCTGGGGGCGTGAGCGGATGTATTCGCTCCGCATGATCAATTGGCACTTCTGGCTCGCGACACTCGGCATCGTTTTCTACGCTTCGGCCATGTGGGTGGCGGGCATCATGCAGGGATTGATGTGGCGCGAATATGGTGCGGATGGCTATCTCGTCTATTCCTTTGTCGAAACTGTCGCGGCCATGTTCCCGATGTACGTGATCCGGGCAGCGGGCGGCGCACTCTACCTCAGTGGCGCATTGATCATGGTGTTCAACGTTTGGAAGACGATCACGGGCCATCAGCGGCAGGAAAAGCCGATGACTGAGACGCCCTATGATGCAGAGGCAGACCGCCCCTTCATCGCTGTTCCAGCCGCGTAAGGAGTAAGAACAATGGCAAACATACTCCGCGATCACAAAAAGCTGGAACGCAACGTCAGCCTGCTTGGGCTGTTCGCGCTCATTGCCGTCGCGATAGGCGGGATCGTCGAGATAGCGCCCCTCTTCTGGATCGATTCGACCGTAGAGAAGGTGCAGGGGATGCGTCCCTATACCCCGCTCGAACTGGCCGGGCGAAACATCTATATGCGCGAAGGTTGTTACACCTGCCACAGCCAGATGATCCGTCCGTTCCGCGATGAGGTGGAACGCTACGGGCATTACAGTCTCGCCGCCGAAAGCATGTACGACCATCCGTTTCAATGGGGATCAAAGCGCACAGGCCCCGATTTGGCGCGCGTGGGCGGTCGTTATTCCGACGAATGGCATGTTCAGCATCTCAAGGATCCGCGCGCTGTGGTGCCTGAATCGATCATGCCGGGCTATGCCTTCATGGCCGGACGCGAATTGAAACCCGGCGACATGACCGC
>JANLST010000508.1:0-2380 GCA_031362505.1 Sphingomonadales bacterium | reverse complement strand
CGCCGTCGACGAAGATTGCGCTCTTGTCACGTCCTGGTAGCAGCAGGTCGCGAATACGGGGAGCACTGGAGGTTTTGCTATCGAGCGCTCTTCGGAGAAAACCCGCGAGAGCAATGGATCTCTGGTGACGGCGAAAGAAGGTCGGGTTCTCGAGTTGTGAACCGCCCCGGGATTGCCGGAGGCTTATTGGTTTAAGTTAAGCGGCTATTTTGGTGTTGTCCATCATGGCGTGGTAGTTTGCTTCGGCTTCGGCGGGCGGAATGTTGCCGATGGGTTCGAGCAGTCGCCTGCGGTTGAACCAGTCGACCCATTCCAGTGTCGCGAACTCGACGGCTTCGAATGATCGCCAGGGTCCGCGCCGGTGGATCACTTCGGCTTTGTAAAGCCCGTTGATGGTTTCGGCCAGCGCGTTGTCATAAGAGTCTCCAATGCTGCCGACTGAGGGCTCGATGCCGGCCTCGGCCAAGCGTTCGGTATATTTGATCGAGAGGTATTGGCTGCCGCGATCCGAGTGGTGAATGAGGCCGCCCTTGTTGACGGGCTTTCTGTCATGGATGGCCTGTTCAAGCGCATCGAGCACAAAGCTGGCATGGGCGGTTCGGCTGACGCGCCAGCCGACGATGTAGCGGGCATAGACATCAATGACGAAAGCGACATAGACGAAACCCGCCCATGTCGAAACGTAAGTAAAGTCCGACACCCACAGCCGGTTGGGGGCGGGTGCGTGGAATTGGCGGTTGACGTGATCGAGTGGGCAAGGTGCAGCCTTGTCCTGAACCGTGGTGCGCACGCTCTTGCCCCGGATAACGCCCTGTAATCCCATGTTTTGCATCAATCTCTCCACCGTGCAGCGGGCCACATCATGGCCTTCGCGCGTCAACTGCCGCCAGACCTTGCGCGCACCATAGACCTCGAAGTTGTCCCTGAAGACGCGGCCGATCTCGGGCGTCAAGACCACATCCCGCTTGGCCCGGGCCGAAAGCTTCTCCGGGTTTGCCCGCTTGGCCACATGCTCATGATAGGTGGAGGGGGCGATCGGCAGAACCTTGCAGATCGGCTCGACCCCGTGGGTTCCACGATGATCATCGATGAAGCTGATCATCTCTTGAACGGGCGGTCGAGCTCCGCCTGGGCAAAATAGGCGCTCGCCTTGCGCAGTATCTCATTGGCCTGGCGAAGTTCCCGGTTCTCCCGCTCGAGCGCCTTCATCTTCTCCGCCATGTCAGTCGTCATCCCGGCGCGTTTGCCGCTGTCGACCTCCGTCTTCCTCACCCATTCGTGAAGCGTTTGCGGCACGCAGCCAATCTTCCCGGCGACCGATACAATGGCCGCCCACCGCGACGGATGATCGCCTTCGTGGTCCAAAACCATCCGCACCGCCCGAGCCCGGACTTCAGTTGAAAACTTGTTCGTTGTCTTGCTCATCGTGGCTCCACCTTCTCAGGAGTTGGAGCCTCCGGCAATCCCGGGGCGGTTCAGAAGCTTCATAGAACTGCTGGCCACCGTAGATGAAGGTAGAGCCCACGCTGAATAGGTAACCCGTGCCGACGCTGAGGACGACAAGCACCGCCATGTTCGCTACGCCGCTGCGGATCGCGCGGTAAGCCGCGACGATGAAGGGCCAGACAGGATAAAGAATGGCGGCGCTGGCCAGAATGAACAGCACGAGATCAAGCCGCAGTCCAAAGGGCGGCGGAATTTGCATGAAGTCCATGCCCATCGGCGAGAGGGCGAAGATTGGCAGACTGAAGCCGAGTGCTATCCAGAAGCGGTTGCGCATGTCACG
This sequence comes from Sphingomonadales bacterium, assembly GCA_031362505.1. Classification (GTDB taxonomy): domain Bacteria; phylum Pseudomonadota; class Alphaproteobacteria; order Sphingomonadales; family Sphingomonadaceae; genus Aquisediminimonas. The sequence goes on along the minus strand of JANLST010000508.1, from coordinate 594 downwards.
CGCCATCGCTTGCATGTCCATGCCAGCGCCGTGGCCCATTTCCTGCGCCATGGCATCGCTCTTCTCGCCGCCATGAGATTTGTGTTCTGCCTTCGCATCGGCTGGTTTGGCTGCAGGCTCTACGACCGCTGAGCCAGCTTTATGCGCCGGGGGGTGCTTTGACTTGACCGCGCTGATCGGGGCAGACGGCAGAGACGTGCCCGGCATCACGTGAGCCGCACAAACATGTTTGGGCAGCGCTTCGCCCGTACAATGAAAGCCGCACTCCTTGATTGCAGCCTGGATTGCTGGGAGGCTGATCTTGCCAGGATCATATGTGACGGTTGTCGATCCGGAGACCGGATTGACCGCCACGCGGCCCACGCCTGCATTGCGCTGCAGCTGCTTTTCAATCCCCTGAGCGCCGAGGATCGAGAACAGGTCGCCTACTTCAAGCGTGCTAGTCGTCATTGTTGCTTATCCCAAGTGACGTGAAAAGTTTACCGTAGGCTACACATGTCATTTTTGAGCTTGTTGTGTTCGGCAAAGCATTTGGCATGCATTCCAATCCTTTTGCCTTTAATCACTTCTGGTGGCCTACACATTGAAATGGGA